>CAZRXE010000439.1:0-7049 GCA_964603695.1 uncultured Heliomicrobium sp. | reverse complement strand
GCCGCGCGCGGCACTGTGCCCGGAATTAAGTTTTCGACGTGCTTAGTTGTTACCTTTCATGCGCCTCACGTAATTACTGTCCACGCCGTGAATGCGCAGCTTAATCAAATCGTCCACCGACAGGTTATTGAATCCCGATTCGCGCATTTCCTTGATGAACTTGCCGTTGACGTTGTGGATCCGCAGCGTAATCAGTTTGTCCACCGAAAGACTGTTGTAGCCGAACGAATCCAGTTCCTTGATGAACTCGCCGTTGACGTTGTGAATCTTCATTGAGACGAGTTTGTCGAACGGCACGTTGTTGTAGCCCAATGCCTGCACGCTCTTGATGTACTCTTCGTTGATGCCATGAATTCGCATGGTGATGAGTTTGTCCACGGTCAGTTCGCCGTAACCGAGCGAACGCGCCTTGGCGATGAACTCTTTGTCCACACCGTGAATGCGCATGGCGATGAGCTTATCCACCGTCACTTGCTTGTAACCCGCCGATTCGATTTCGCGAATGAAGTTGCCGTCCGCGCCGTGAATGCGCATGGCTATCAATTTGTTGACCGGCACTTTGTCGTAGCCCAAGGCTTTCAGTTCGTTGATGAAGCGCGTGCCGACATCGTGAAGCGCCATGGTGAAAAGTTTCTGGGTGGAAAGTTCTTCGTCTCCCTGGCCGCGCATCGCAGCGGCGAAATTGTTGTTCGGCGTGAATCGGAATTCGCCCACGCCCTTGCTCTGGCTGAACAGCCCAGCAAAGACTATGGTTCCGGCTTCGCGCTGCAAGCTGAATTGAGTGTTTCCGGCGTTCGGGTTCAAGCCCGTGAAATCGCCAATCGGAAAATCCGAACTCGACTGCCAATTACCTCGGCGGGCGTCTGTGTTGGAAGTGAGCGACAGCCAGAGCACAGTGCCTTTGGGAGTTTCACGGATTTTGGCCGTCCAATCGCCGGTGATTGCTTCCTGCGCGGCGCTGGCCTGCGCCGTATTGAGTGATTTGTTGAAGCCGTATGCCAGCATCGTGCCGGTGACGCAAAGCGCAAGTGTCCCTACGAGCAGAACATTTCGTAACATTTCGTTCCCTCCGTGTTTTGTTCCTGATTGTTGGTTTGAGTTTTAGATATGGCGCAAAACAGACTCAGCTACAGAGCAACTGTGGCGGAGTCGGCGCTTGTCAGCGTTTTTCTTTGAGCAGGATGGAGTCCACGCCCGTGATCTTCATCTGAATCATCTGGTTGACCGAAACGTTTTTCAGTCCGGCAGCGCGCATCTTGCGAACGTAGTCGGCGTTGACGCCGTGGATGCGCATTTGAAGCAGTTGCTCCATCGTCAGTTTGTCGAAGCCCAGATCGCGCATTTCCTTGACGAACTGTTCGTCCACGCCGTGGATTTTCAGCTCGGTCAGCTTGCGAATCGGCAGGTCGCCGAAGCCCAAAGCTTTCATTCGATTGGCAAAGGCGGGCGTCACGTCGTGGATTTTCAGTTGCATCAATTCGTTGATCGTCGGTTTGCCGCCCGTCCAGCTTTGCATTTCTCGAATGTAGACTTCATCAATGCCGTGAATTTTCAGCGAGGAAATTTGGCCGGCGGACAGTTTGTCGTAACCGTTGCGGCGCATCGCTTCGATGAATTCCGGCGTCACGCCGTGAATACGCAGTTCGGCAAGCTCCCGCACGGATAGATTGTCAAAACCGGCACGCTTCATCGCGGCGAAATATTCGGGCGTCACGCCGGCAATTTTCAATTGAACGATGTCGCGAACCGAGACTTTGTCGCCGCCCCAGTTGCGCGCCTGTTGGATGAATTCCGCGTTGACGCCGTGAATGCTCAGTTGCGTCAGGTCGCGCACGGATAAATTGTCAAAGCCTTGCTTGCGCATCGCTTCAACGAATTCCGGCGTCACGCCCGCCGATTTCATCTGGATCAACTGTTCGGCAGTCAGTTCCGAAGTTTGCGCTTTGGCCTGACCGTCCTGCTCGTCATCGTCCGAATCGGTTGCCGTCACTTGCTCAGCGGATTCGACGTTTTTTCCCTGTTCGATTTGCGGCTGGTTCTTTTCCCCGGGCGGAGTTGCCTGCGTTTGATTTTGGATGGTCGGAGTTTGCACAGGTTGCGCCGAAATTCCGAACAACGGCGCTTCGGCCAGGATGTTCACGGATGGCGAAGCAGTTGTCTTGCTCCAGGGCTGCGCAACGGCCAACGCCAACACCAACCCAATCGCGCCCAAACCGATCATTGCTGCGCTCAAACAATTCAATCCGCGACGGCGGACGCCGGGGTCGAGAATCGCACGCACGCGACTTTCCAATTGCGAACAAGCCATTCCGACAGTCACTGGCGCGAGCGTCGGGTTGGCCTGGAACGACCGCGCGATTTCAACCAGATGGCCGGCGTAATCCGAAGCTTTCGTGCCGACTTCCAGCACTTGATCGTCGCAGGCCAGTTCGCGTTCGACGTGGAGTTGTTTGGCAGCCAACCAGACCAGCGGGTTGAACCAATACAATGCGCAAGCCAGTTGCGCCAGATTTTGCGTCAGGCAATCGCGGCGTTTGACGTGCGCCAGTTCGTGCAGCAAAACGATGTTGCGGCATTCCGGCGTCCAACCGTCTGCGTCCACGGGCAACATCACCACCGAACGCCAAGCGCCCCAGGTCATAGGCAACCGAACTTCCGCGCTCTTGCGCAATTCGACGTTGCCGCGCAACCGCAAACGCGTCGCCAGATTTCCGGCCAGCGCCAGCCAACCGCTTTCCGTCACCCGATTGGCCAGCTTCGCCATCCGCCAGACTTTGGCCGTTCCGGCCAGCAATCGCGCCAGCACCAGCGCCGCGCCCACCAACCAGAACATCAACGCAGTCATTCCCCAATTCAGAGATCGCACAAAAGACGGAATCGCCGCCGGCCAACCGTTGTCAGGCGGTTTCACAGCCGGCGCGTCGGCAGCGTCAATTTCAAATCGCAGTGTTCTTGAGACCGGAGCGGAAGGAGTTTCAGAGACGGCGACTGTCGCCGGTTCGACAATCGTGACCGGCGTGACGGCGTCCGGCACTGACGCCGCATTTTGCGTAGGCGCAGGCAGCCAACCAAGTTGCCAGCCCGGCAACGCCAGTGAAAGTGCAGGCAGCGCCAGCAAACCCGCCACCGCCAGGCTCCACACCCAATGCCGCGAAGCCGCCGAAGCGTTGCGCAGCATTTTTGTCAGCGCCCATGCGGCAAGCATCACGATCACGCTTTTGATCGCCAGATCGAGCAGAAGCTGAAAGCCATTCAAAATATCAACCGGTAATGAAGTCATGATTATCGTCCTTCCTTTTTGGCTGTTTCGATCAGTTGCGACATCCGATCCAGTTCGTCCTGGCTCAGCTTGGCTTTCGACAGATTCAGCAGCGCCGCCACCGCCTGTTCGGTGGAACCGTCGAAAAAGGTTTCCAGCATCTGTTTCAACGCGGACTTGCGGGCTTTTTCGCGCGCCAGTGTCGGCTTGAACAGATAACGCGGGCCGTCCTGTTCGTGCCTTAGATAGCCTTTTTCTTCCAGCAGCCGCAGCATTGCGCGCACGGCGGAATAACTAGGCGGGTCGGGCATGTTCTCCTGCACCTCCGCCGCCGTCGCCTGCCCACGGCTGTAAATCACGTCCATAATCTGCCGCTCGCGGCGGCTCAGTTGATGATGCGAACTTCCGCTCATTTGCGCTCCCTCGAAAAGATGATTGAGTAAGTCACTCTCGAATTTCGGTGCTAGTTTTTTAGCACCCACGCGAAACGGCGTCAAGCCTTAAATGCTATTTTTTTAGCACCACAAAAACGGGGAAGATCAAGTCCGGCGGGCGCGCAACCGAAGTTGTTTTCCAAACGGTGTGCCGGAAGGCGAGGGAAAAATCGGCTGTTGCAAAGACTGAGTTTGTCGGTTCGGCGGAAAGTCAGGCGGCGCGTGGCGTGTTCAATTCCGGGAAAGGGCAATCCCGGAATTGAAAGACTCAGGTTCAGCGCGAAAAGGCTTTCATTTGTTCGCGGGCGGCTTCAGTTTCGTCATAACGAATCGGCTGCGCGCCGCCTTCCTTGACGAACTTGACCATGCGCGGGTCAACGTAACCCAGCCGCTCCCAGTTCAGATTGTGTGCGACGGATTCGCCCGGATAGCCTTCGTGGCCGAGATTGCGTATTTCCGCGTCGTCATAACCCGGATGGGCGACGATCAGGTATTCGCCGGCGGGCGCGGATTTCAGTCCGTTGATGAGCTGTTCGACATAATCGCCCTGTTTTTTGCGTCCGGGGCTGTTCCAGGCGTTGGGGATATTGGGAACGGATTTGCCTATGCCCCGCGTGTCAATGATGCGTTGGTTACGACACCAGGAGCCGAATTTTTCCGCCAACCCAGGCACGCGCTGCACAGTGCCCATGTGCAGATCGGCGTAGCGAATGTCGAAGCCCAACCGCCGCGCACGATCCAATTGCGCCTGGAGTTCGATCAAGGCTTCTTCGGCTTTGGCGTTGGCCCAGACTGCGTCGTTCGTTTGATGCAGCGTGCCGTCTTTGCCGATTAAGGAAGGAACTTTTCCGGCGGGAGCGACGGGTTTCCAGCGCACGTTGTCCCATTCCGAAGTCAGGTCGCAGTGCAGCCCGAAGCAAATCGCTTTGGTTTTGGCCAGACTTTTGGCAGCCTCTTCGATGTAAGGCGAAGCGGCCAGCACCGAGCAGTTTTTGAGAATACCTTTTTCGTAACACTCTTGCATCGCGCGGTTCAGGCTGCGCGCGCAGCCCAAATCGTCACCGCGCGTGACGACACGAACGCCCGCCGCCGCGCTCGCTTGTTCCAGTCGGGAAAGTCCCGCCAACGCCGCCAAACTTGTTTGAAGAAAAATCCGCCGCCGCATTAATGTACCTCCTAATTGCTTACTGCGCGGTGTAACCGCCGTCCACCAGCAAATGCGTGCCGGTGATGAAAGAAGCTTCGTCCGAGGCCAAAAACAAAATTGGGCAGGCGACTTCGCGCGGAACACCGGGGCGATTCAACAAATGCTTCGCGCCTTCGACGGCTGTGAACTCTTCCATCGTGATGCCGGCTTGCGCACAGTGTTTTTCTGAAGCCTGCGTGATGATCGTGCCGGGGCAAACGGCGTTGACGCGAATGCCGAACGGAGCCAAATCCATCGCCATGTTTTTGGTCATCTGAATAATCGCGGCTTTCGTCGCGCTGTAACTAACAAAATGCGGCTGCGCGATGAAGCTGGACATCGAACCCAGATTGACAATCGCGCCGCTTCCCTGCCCGCCATTGTTTTGCTTCATCGCTTCGCTGGCATAGCGGCTGACCAGCGCCGTGCCGATGACATTGACGCCCAGGCTGCGTTGCCAGTCTTCGACCGTGGCTTCCAGCCCCTTCAAAACGAAGGCCGCCGCGTTGTTGACCAAAATGTCCACGCTGCCAAACGCGCGCAAAGCTTCGTCGGTCAGCTTTCGCGCATCGTCTTCTTTCGAGATGTCCGCGCAAACAAAAAGCGCTTCGCCACCCGCCGCGTTGATTTGCGCTGCGGTCGTTTCGCCGCCCGTTTGATCCACGTCACCGATGACGACTTTCGCGCCTTCTTCGGCAAACAAAACGGCGGTCGCCTGGCCAATGCCTGCGCCGCCGCCGGTGATAATTGCAACTTTGTCTTTCAGCCGGTTGCTCATACGTCTTCAAAATCCCGTTTTTTTGATTGGATGTATCTCAGGTCGGCGATCAAGGCTTCGGCTTCCAACTGAAAACCGATTCGACCACCAACGGTGTATTCCGGCGAAGCCTGGACTTTCAGGCCAGGCATGTTGTTGCCGCTGACGAAAACCGCCGTGAATTGCCGGTTAAGCACCACACGCAACGGAATCCATTCGCCCAGCAAATGCGACGGCAATTCGACCGTCGCGCTGTTGGAACCGAAGCTCAGCGTCAAGCGCAGAGCTTCGGCATCCACACGAAAGAAAACAGTATCGAAATCACTTTCGCTACGGGCGCGAACCACCAAACCGACTTGCTGATTGATCGCTGCCAGACTCAAATCAATCTTGCAGTTGAAAAACTCCAGCCCGTCGTAAAGCGCCAGTCCGTTGCCGCCATTGGCCGTCAGTTGGACGGCTTCCTTGCCTTTGTAGTTCACATTCGACGCCGCGCAGTTCCACAAGCGCCACTCGCCGCCGGCAGCCATTTGCCACAAATCAATTTTGCGCGGCATGGTTCCGGCGTCGCTGACGCCTATGCCCATCATCAACAGTTTGGCGGCGTCGGAAAAAATCTTGCCGATGCCCATAACGCCTCAATACGTGGCGCGCCCGCCGGTCATGTCGAAGGTGAACGCGGTTGTAAAGCTCGCGCCGGGCGAAACTATGAAGGTCGCCAGATTGGCGATTTCTTCCAGCGTGCCGCAGCGTTTCATCGGAATCTTGTCGGTCATGTATTTGACCTGTTCCGGCGGCAACGCATCCACCATCGCGGTTTGAATCACCGCCGGAGCCAGCGCGTTCACGGTGATGCCTGTTTCGGCGTATTCCTTGCCCTGCACTTTGGTCAGGCCGATGACGGCGGCTTTCGAGGAAGAGTAGGCCAGCATGCCTGCGTTGCCGTCTTTTCCGGCAATGGAAGCGATGTGCAGAATGCGCCCGTAATTCTGTTCGAGCATCATCGGCAACACCGCGCGCGAAGTCAGAAAACAGCCGTTGACGTTCACATCAAACACGAATTTGAAATTGTCGAGTTCGACTTCGTGCGTCTTGATGCCGGTTTTGCCGGTGACGCCGGCGCTGTTGACCAGAATGTCTATGCGCCCGAACTCTTTGGCGATTTTCTTGATGACTTTGGCGACCTGCGCTTCGTCCGTGACATCCACCTGAAACGCTTTGGCGTTTTCGCCGATCTGCTTGGCTGCTTTGGTCAACGGGGCTTTCTGCATATCGCACATCGCCACTTTCGCGCCTTCGCCGGCCAGCCGCTGCGCTATCGAAAGCCCCAAACCGGCTGCCGCGCCGGTCACTACTGCCACCTGTCCTGCAAATGAACTGCTCATTACGAGTTGAATGCTCCTTGTTAAAAGC
>CAZRXE010000438.1:0-6851 GCA_964603695.1 uncultured Heliomicrobium sp. | reverse complement strand
AAGAGTTTTGAAACGCTCTTTGTACAGGCACTCACGGAAGTTCGCGCATCCATGGCTAGAATTAATCCCCCTCGCAGGAAATTTCAGGAACGGAAAATGCACGGAAGTGTTTATTCTGCGTTCATTCCTGGCTAAGGACGGCTTTGCTGAAAGAACCTGATGGTGCGAAGTCTCGTAATGGCTTCGGTCAAAGGGCACGAACAAAGAAACATGGGAAAAATGGAAAGGGGGAAACTGAGATGATGAAAATTACGAGTGACACATTGAAGCTAATTAACAGGTTGCCGCAGGACAAGCGGGAAAAAGTGGATGCGATTGTCCGCCGCCACGTTCAGGCTTGTCAGAAAAACGGGTTTCTACCGGAGAATCTGGAAAGAGTCTATATCGAGGCGGTCGAGATGGTGGACATTAACGAACGATTTCCGGAGGTGGAAGCAGGGGACAATCGAACCTGGGAGCCGTTTCGGCATTACGAGCAGTACGTCAGCCCCAAAGCTGCGTAACAGCAACCGATCTAAAACCGATTTACGAAAAAGAGGGAATGCGTCGAAAGACGCATTCCCTCTTTTTGCTTCGCAAGAGCGATGGAAATCCGCCGTTCATCGGAACGTGGCGGGAGTGTTCGCCTGGGTGTCGCGCGGCATCATTGAAGGAGTGTCGAAGGAGAATTGTCGAATTCGACAAGCGCGCGAAGGCTTCTGTATAATCCGCCGCTTGAAATTTCAATACCAATCTCAACAGACAATCAGCAGACGGAGCGCACATCCGTTGGTAGTACCGGTTTAAGGCCGGATTTCCGCGCAAGGCCGACGAGCCTGGCAGGCGGAACTACGAACAGCACTGCCCCGCGAGCGAGGCGTTTCCGATCAAGGAGTTTCTCAAGCGTGAAAAGAATTCTTCTGCTTCTCATTATCTTTGCCCTTTTTGGAATCATTGCCGCTTTCAATCACACCGCTACAAAGCACGCTTCCGCGCAACAAGTCGGCTCGACCGACGAAGTCTCCATCGCGCTTTTGCCCGTGCCCACCAACGTCATCGGCACGCAGGTGCGCGGCGCAAGCAATGACGGCAAGCGGCTGGTCTTCGATTCGATCAACGATTACAACGGCAAAAACGTGGACAGCAACCGCGAAATCTGGGTTTACGACGTTGATACGCGCAGCATCATTCAAATCACCGACACCGCGGATTTGAAAGACCCCGCCGACTCGACCAAAACCACTGCCCTGATCAACAGCGAAACGCCGTTCATCAGCGGCGACGGAACCAAAATTGTATTCGCCTCGAATGCGGCGCTCGGCGGGACGACGAATGACGATTTGAACTACGAAATCTACGTCGCCGACCTGCCGCGCAACGCCACGCAAGCGACCATCACGCGCATCACCGACACCGGCAAGGATTTCGACGCCGACACGGTCAAGGAAATCTTCAGCAATTACACGCCGACGATCAGCGACAACGGCTCGGTCATCGCGTTTGCTTCCACCCGCCGGAACTTCAAAGCCATCAATGGCGGCGCGCAGGCGTTTACCGCCGCCCAGGAAGCCAACGCCGCTCCAGACGGCAACGGCGAAATCTTCACCTACAACCTGACGACCAAAACCTATTCGCAAGTGACCGTCACTCGCGACGTGGACGCGACGGTCAACTTCGTGGTCAGGGGTTTCAACGCGAATCCTTTCCTGAGCGGCGACGGACGCACGCTGGCGTTTTTGTCCGGCTTCAATTTCGCTGGCACGCGGGCGAACAAGAACACTGATTTCAATGGCGAAATATTCGTTTACAAACTCGGCGATGCGGCGAATACGGTTTTGCAGGTGACAGACACGACAGGCATTCCGGCGGTTCCGGCCAATGGCGTGATGAACGTTTTGCTGGCCTTCACGCATCCGCTAAATTTCGACGGAACGAAGCTGGTATTTGAATCCGGCGGCGATTTTGCCGGCAAGAACTCCGAAAAACTGCGCGAAGTTTATCTGGCTGACCTGAGCGGCGCGACAATCGCTTTCACGCAGATCACGGATCAAACCACTGTGGACGTGACAAAAAGCGATTTCAATTATCTGCCCAGCATCAATTCCAACGGCACGTTCGTCAGCTTCACTTCCGTGTTGAACCTGACGCCGGCAACGACCAGCGGACTCAAGGCAGACAATGCAGATGCCAGCCGCGAAGTCTTCCGCTACGACATCGCCAATAAAAAACTCCGCCAGATCACCTTCACCGGGCCGTCCGGACTGGTGTTAGATCAGCGTGCCAACACGACTTCTTCTTTCGTTGACAGTACTGGAACAACCATTTCCTTTACTTACGATCAAGTCTTGATTGCTACCAGCGGCGCGGCGCTTCAGGACGTTTTCCAAGCGTATGTGCGTCCGGTGACAATGATGAATTCGACCGCGCCGGCGCTGGCCAACGCCGCCAGTTACGATGCCACGCAGGTGGCGCGCGGCTCCATCGTGGCGGCCTTCGGCACTCAACTGGCCAATGCGACGGTGAGCGCCCCCAGCGCGAATTTGCCGTTTCAGCTCAGCGGCGTTTCCGTGACGATCAACGGCGTGGCGGCGCGGTTGATTTTCGTTTCGCCCGGACAGGTCAACTTCGTTCTCCCGGACGTGGCGGGCCTTGGCGACACTGTGGATTTCACCATCAATAACAACGGCATTCTTTCCGCCGGCAAAGCCAAGATCGTCAATGCCGCGCCGGGCGTTTTCAGCCTCACAGGCGATGGCAAGGGCAAATCCGCCGCGCAGTGTTTTCAGGTTTCGCCGGACGGCTTGACGGCGGTTGTGACCGCGCCGCCCTGCAACATCGGCAATGCTTCGAGGTTTACCACGCTGGTCATTACGGCACGGGCTGGCACAACTCCAACAGCATTTCGGTTCAAATCGGCGATCAAACATTCACGCCGTCTTACGCCAGTGTGCAGCCGGAATTTTTGGGGCTGGATCAAATCAATATTTCATTGAGTACCGCTTTGGTGGGCAAGGCGGATCAGGACGTGACGGTTACCATCGTCGGCACAACCAATATTGACAGCAACAAAACCACCACTTCGTTCGGCGGAACCGACCCGGTGGTGACGGTTTCCAACGCCGCCAGTTTCGACGGTGGCACGGTGGCGCGCGGTTCCATTGCAGTTGTGCAAGGCGAGATGCTGTCCAATACGACGGCCACTCCGGCAGATTTCCCGCTCGAACTGAACGGCGTGAAAGTCACTGTCGCCGGCGTTGCCGCGCGCTTGTCTTACATTTCTCCGACGCAGATCAACTTCGTGCTTCCGAACGACACCAAGCCCGCCGATCTGGTCGAAGTCGTGGTTAACAACAACGGGACGATTTCGCGCGGCAGAGTAAAGGTGCTTGATGCTTCGCCCGCCGTTCTGACCACGGACGGTTCCGGGGCCGGGAGGGCACTGGTTAGGTGCGGCAGAACCAATGCTGACGGCTCAATTACCTTCACCGAAGCACCTTGTTCAGTCGGCACGGAAGCTCGCCCGAACTTTATTCGCATTTTCGGCACGGGCTGGCGCAACGCCGACAAAGTGACGGTGAAAATCGGCGACGTCGAATCAGCCACCACCTTCGCGGGCGCTCAACCCGGAGGCCCGCCGGGCATTGACATCGCTGATGTGCCACTGTCGCAAGCCTCGTTGGGCAAAACTGATGTGGACGTGATTGTGACGGCGACAGTCGGTACGGCAACCGCCGCTAGTAAAGCCGGGGTAAAGGTGTCTTTCACCAGCAACTAAACTTCAATTAAGCGCGGACGTCCCGTCCTCTAAAGAAAAAAGCGCGCAGCTTCCGCAGTATCGGGTTTCTTCCGAGGCTGCCTATAAGGAAGCTGCGCGGCTTTTTTTACAGCGGTCGAGATGACGACGCTCCGCCTAAGTTAGAAAACTGAACCGCAAACGCGGCAGAAACGGTCTTCGCTGCCGGCGTCCGTTCCGCACCAATGACAGGTTCGTTGGAAGACTCCGGCGGTTGCAACTTCAGCTTCGAGCTGCACTGGGATAGTTTCCGGCAGAATCGCCGGCTGGTTTTCGGTCGAAACGGCTGTAACTTCGGCGGAGGCAATTTCAGCCCTAGCCGGTTCGGGAAGGTCCTCGGCAATCGGCGCTTGCCCCGGCGGCGTTGGCGGCAAAGCTTCAATCGTCGTTTGCCGGATCGGCGCGTAATCGTTCAAACCCAGGATGCTCGGAAACGCGGATTGAGAAGTTGCGGGCGGCGTGAAAAAGGCCGGCTGCGGCGCTGCTTGTTGTTGGATCATTCGCGGTGTGGCGGGAATCAGCCGATTGGCCAGCAACTCCACGTCGAAACCTTCCTTGCGCACGCGGCTGTCCAGGTAAAGCAGCGTAAAGCCGAGCATGGCAATCGGCGCGATCAAAATCTCGCTGATCTGCGAAATGGTTTGCTGCGCGGTGATGAACCAGAACGGCACGTCCTGATTGAATGGGGTCGGGTCAATTCCGAACCACGCGCCCACGAACATCAGCGGAATATAAAACATGACCCAGACCGATACCGCCACGTAAGCCCAGAACAGCAGCAGCGCCGCGATGCGCCAGGTTTCGCGCCCGGCCAGCGAAAAGCTGCGGCTGATGCCGTTAAAGACGCCCTTGCCTTCAACCATCATTACCTGCGGCAGGTAAACGACGCGGCTGTAAACCAGCAAAAAGAGGAACAGCATGGCTAGTCCGACCGCCACTCCGAACCCAATGGAAAGCGTCGCCTGCAACCAGCCTGACGCTCCTGAAAGCAGCGCCGCGCCGGCCACTCCGATCAACACCACTACGATGACGACGAAATAAATAACAGCTCCCGCGCCCATCAGCAGCACCGCCACCATGAACAACGCTCCGATCAGCGACCAGAATCGTTGCCGCACCACGCGGTAAGCATCGCGCGCCAGAATCGGTTTACCTTCAAAAAAATGATCCACCAGCGAACGCGATGTGCCGCCCAGCAGAGCGTAAAACGCCGCTTTGCCCGCGATCCAGATGCCGAATCCCGCGACAATCATGGCTATCGAGCCGATGACTCTGCCGTCGCCGCGCGTCGTCGAAAAATTCCGTATGCCGGCGTAATACATCATCGTTCCCAGATACGCGACCAGACTAGGCCCGAACACGATGCGCAAGAAGGCCAGAAAATTCCGCCGATAGAGCCGGGCGGCGCGGTCAATGATGTCTCCGGCGGACATGGGTGTGAGCGTGAAAGAATCGAAAGAGTTCATAAGTTTCCGAATAGCACCCGCTGATTCCAGAAGCGGCCTAAGATCGTCGCTGTGACAAGGCAGGCGTTCAGCCGCCCCCATCTTAAGCGAAAAAACGCGCGCTTGAAAAACCGCCATGCTCAGGTTAGAAATGCGCCGCACCCTTTACCGGAAACGACTTTCTCAACGGAGATTTTTATGACCCGAATTGCTGTCCGTCTCTTTACGGCGCTGGCGGTGACGCTTGCGCTTTCGATCCCCTCAATTCCCACGGCTTCCGCCGCCTCAAAAGCCGAAGAGAAGGAGCGCGCGCGAAAAGCCGCTACGGCCTTCCGCGAAATCATGGGCGCGCCGGATCAAGCCGTTCCTCTGGAATTGCTCGACCGCGCGCAATGCGTGGCAGTGTTTCCTTCAGTTAAAAAAGGCGGCTTCATCGTCGGCGGTCAATACGGCAAAGGCTTGATTAGCTGCCGCCGCTCGGAAGGTTCCTGGGGATCGCCCGCGTATTTCACCATCGGCGGAGGCAGCTTCGGTTTACAGATCGGCGGCCAGGCAGTGGATTTAGTCTTGCTGGTGATGAACAAATCCGGTGTCGAAGGTCTGCTGCAAGACAAATTTGAAATCGGCGCGGGCGCGGGCGCTTCCGCAGGCCCAGTCGGACGCAACACGCACGTTTCCACCGACGTGCTGCTCAAATCCACGATTGTTTCTTATTCGCGCAGCCGTGGTTTGTTCGCCGGATTGGAACTGAAAGGCGCGGTGATTATGCAAGACAACGGTGCCAACCGCGACATTTACGACCGGGACATTTCCGCCCGCGAAATCATCATTGACGGCAAAGTGCGCACGCCGCCTGAAATCGTGGAATTCCCGAACGTGTTGCGCAAGTTCTCGCCGAAGGGAATTCAGAAATAAGCCTCAACGAAAAGGGCGGCGATTTCGCAATCGCCGCCCTGCCGAATTTCATCTGCCCACCTGCTGCCAATACCAATCAATTGTCTGTCGCAAACCTTCATCGAACCCGATTCGTGCGCGAAAGCCGAATTCGCGTTCGGCGCGCGTCGTGTCCAGACAGCGGCGCGGCTGCCCATCGGGTTTGGAAGCGTCCCATTCAATTCGTCCCGTGAAACCCGTCAGCGCGACGATCTTTTCCGTCAGCTCCTTGATTGAAATTTCAAAGCCAGCGCCCAGATTGACCGGCTCGGATTCCTCATACTTTTCCGCCGCCAGCACCAAACCTTCGGCGCAATCTTCGGCGTGCAGGAATTCGCGCGTCGCCGCGCCGGTTCCCCAACAGGTGATGTGATCGGCTCCCGATTGAATCGCCTCCACGCACTTGCGAATCAGCGCCGGAATGACGTGCGAACTTTCCGGGTCGAAATTGTCGCGGGGGCCGTACAAATTTACCGGTAACAGAAAAATCGAATTGAAACCGTATTGCTGCCGGTAAGCCTGCGATTGCACCAGCATCATTTTCTTGGCCAGTCCGTAAGGCGCATTGGTTTCCTCCGGGTAGCCGTTCCACAAATCTTCTTCCTTGAAGGGAACGGGCGTGAATTTTGGATAGCTGCAAATCGTGCCGGTGGCGACGAACTTCCTCGTGCCACGCAAACGGGCCTCATCCATCAACTGCA
>CAZRXE010000437.1:0-2385 GCA_964603695.1 uncultured Heliomicrobium sp. | reverse complement strand
ATATGACCGGCGGCGTCAAGGAAAAATACGACAAGCTGATTGCCGAAGGCGCGTGGCCGATTCGCCGCTGGGGCTTTCCAGAAGATGTCGGACGCGCCGTTGCCGCCATCGCGGGGGGAGATTTGCCATATTCGACCGGCGAAGTCATCCGCGTGGACGGCGGGTTTCATCTGCGAACCTTATAACAGGAGTTTGGACAAAGCCGATCTAAGCTGATGATCGAAATCAGCCCGAAACAATTTGCCGAAACAATCTGATCTTCACTTTGAACGTACCGGCGTCGTTGAGTTTGAAATTCGCGCCTGGTTGCGCCGGTCGTCCGCAGTCGCTGTAGCTTGCGACGGGCAAATGGAAACAACGATTGTTGCGTACACGTCCGAGAACATTGACTCCGGCAGCCGTCACCGGTTCGAGAAAAGGACGCACGGCGTACTGCAAATCCACGTCCGGCACTTCATTCGCCGACCAGCCGAGGAGTGCGACGAAAGCCTTGAATTGCTCTGCGCCGAAGCTGGTCGGACTTTGCTCAGGCGGCATCCAGGCGATCTCTATCGGCAAAGTCCAGGAGCCTTCGCCGACACGCTCGGCAAGCACCGATCCGCCCCGTGAACATAGACGACGCGCACGATTCTGACCTCCGGCCAGTGATGATTGGTCGCGTCCGGAATCCGAATCTTCCAGTCTCCGAAACCCTCTCGCACAGGCGACAAAAAAAACTGAATAAACCCTCAGGCTCCCACCGTACACGCAACTGGCGACAATCACGCCAACCATCAAACTCAAAGCTGTAAAACTTTTGGGGCCGAGATGTGACCCCGCACAGGAGAATTTCGATGTCATTGACTCGCCGTTCCTTTTTGACAACTTCATTGACGGCGCTGCCCGGAGCGGCGCTGGCATCCAATTTCAAACCCGAACAGAACTGGCCGGAATTTCGCGGCGTAGGCGCGCGCGGCGTGGCTGAAGGCTTTCCAACACTCACAAACTGGAAGATTACATCGGCGGCGGAAAAACCTGCCGGATTGATATGGCGAACGGAAATTCCCGGCCTCGGCCATTCCAGTCCGATCATCTGGAAAGATCGCATTTATCTGGCCACCGCCATTCCGAAAACCGGCAAGCCTTCGCTGCGCATAGGGCTTTACGGCGACATCAAACCGGCGAAAGATGACGACGAACAACGTTGGGTGGTGATGTGTTACGACAAGAAAAACGGCAAGCTGAAATGGGAGCAGGTCATCCGCACTGCCAAACCGGCTACCGTCCGCCACGAAAAGGCCTCGCACGCCAACACCACGCTGGTCACGGACGGCAAACGCCTGATCGCCTTTTTCGGCGCGGAAGGGCTGTATTGCTTCGATATGAAAGGCAAATTGCTCTGGCAAAAAGACCTCGGCAAAATCAATGTCACTTGGCGCAGTGTCGCCTGGGGCTACAGCAGTTCGCCGGCCTTGTACAAAGACCGCATCGTCGTGCTTTGCGATGATCCGAAAGATCCTTTCATCGCGGCGTTTCACCTCTCCGACGGCAAAGAATTGTGGCGGACTTCGCGCAAAGGCGCTTGCGAAAACAGTTGGGGAACGCCGCTCATTCACGCTGACAGCGAACGCACACAAATTGTCACGAACGGTTATCCCTTCATCGCTTCTTACGACCTGGAAACCGGCAAGGAACTCTGGCGCTTGCGCGGTGGCGGCGACATTCCCGTACCGACGCCGTTTGTCGCCGATGGCTTGATCGTTCTGACCAACGCTCATGGCGGAAAAACGCCACTGTTTGCCGTTCGCCCGTCGGCAACCGGAGACATTTCGCTGACCGACGGCACAACCAGCAATGACGCTGTCGCCTGGAGCGCGCCCAATGGCGGCGCTTATATTTCCACGCCCGTGATGTACGGCGGATATTTGTACGTGGCGAATTACAACGGCCTGCTGCGCTGTTACGACTTCAAGACCGGCGAAAAAATGTTTGAAGAACGCTTGGGGACGGATGCAGTTTGTTCGGCTTCGCTGGTGGCGGCGGACGGGAAAATTTACTGCCCAACCGAAGACGGAATCGTCTACGTTCTGAAAGCCGGTCCCAAATTGGAGGTGCTGGCCAAAAACGAACTAGGCGAACCATGTCTGGCCACACCCGCCATTTCGCAAGGTGTGCTTTATTTCCGCACGTCAGGCAGTTTGATGGCGATTGGCTGAAAACGGCAATATTCGCAAAAAAGGATCGGGCGGTATCAGTTTCGCTGATTGCCGCCCGATCCTTTTTGCGCCGAAGCTTGATCGCAGTTGACGAATTGAAGCAAGAATTGTCGTTCAGCCCACATCCCGCCACCGACTTTGGCCGTACTGAAAGTCGCGGTATTCCCAAAAACAACTTTCAGGAGGAATG
>CAZRXE010000436.1:0-1524 GCA_964603695.1 uncultured Heliomicrobium sp. | reverse complement strand
GCAACGGTCCGATACTTTTCGCCGCCCTTCCACCCGGAGTAGCTCATGAACTCCTTGGCGGTTTCCTTCTTGCCCGTCAGCTTGACCTTCTCGGCGTTGATGACGACGACAAAATCGCCGGCATCCAAGTGCGGCGTGTAGACCGGCTTGTTTTTTCCGCGCAAAATATCGGCAACCTGCACGGCCAGACGGCCCAAGATCGCGCCATCGGCGTCAATAACATGCCAGCGGCGTTGATCCAAATTAACTTTCGGCAAATGCGTTTTCATTTCTTTCCCGTTCAAAGGGCGCAAAAACTATCAGACGAGCGGTCGAAGTCAATAGTCATTTCGCTGGCTTTGGGAGGGTTCAATCCGGCACATTCCGCAGTCGGAAATACCGGGTCGGGCCATTTGAGATGAATTTTATCCGCAACCTACTGCGCACGCCGAACCGCCGCATCGCGGCCATTGCCCTGGTCGTGTTTGCCCTCGACCAGGTCACAAAATGGGTCGTGCTCCAATACCTGGGCAAATGGCAGGAGCGCATCGTGGTGGACGGCTTCTTCAAATTGGTGCATTGGCGGAACAGCGGCGCGGCTTGGAGCCTGTTGCGCGGCAACAACGAGTTGCTCGCCATCGTCGCGCTGGTCGCCTTGCTCGTCCTGTTCCTGAGCCGGCACCATTTCGAATCGCGCACGAAGCTCGGCCAGATTGCCTTTGGCTTCATTTTCGGCGGCATCGCGGGGAATCTCACCGACCGCTTGCTGCCCAGCCGCCATGAGGTCATTGACTTCCTTTACTTTTACCTGAAACAACGCGGCGGCAATGAGATCGGTTTCCCCGCCTTCAACGTGGCCGACAGCGCCATCTGCATCGGCGTGGCGCTGGTGTTTTGGATCACCTGGAAAAGCGAACACGCGGCGAAACCCGCCAGTTCCACAACATCGCCGTGACGGGAACATCCAACATCCAACGTCGAACATTCAACATCCAACGTCCAACGTCGAACACTCAACGTCGAACACCCAATGTTAGCGCAACGTAATTCGATGTCATGCGGCATGAGCGCGACCCCGTGCTCGCTTTCCGTCAGCGTGGCATAGATACTCAACGAATGCCGCCTAACCTGGCCATCGCGCGCTGTTTGCAAGTGGACTCCCGCGCGGGTCAGGTAGTTGAACTTTGGGCGTTGAATGTTGAATGTTGAATGTTTCCCTCATGCCGCTTCGCACCGAAACCCTGACCGTTGAACACTCGCTCCCGTTCGAGCGGCTTGACACGTATTTGCGCCGCAAATTCCCCGCGGCTTCGCGCGGCGCTATCCAGCGGCTCATTGATGAAGGCCACATTCGCGTCAATGGCCAGCCCACCAAGCCCACGCACACGCCACGCGCGGGCGAAGTGGTGCAGGTAGAATGGCCCGAACCCCGCCCTGCCGAAGCGCTGCCGGAGGACATCCCGCTCGATATTTTGTTCGTGGACAAATCGTTGCTGGTGTTGAACAAGCCTGCTGGTTTGGTTGTGCATCCCGCTGCCGGACACG
>CAZRXE010000435.1:0-2003 GCA_964603695.1 uncultured Heliomicrobium sp. | reverse complement strand
GTGAAAAAGGATTTTATCAAGCAGTGCGGCAGCTCATGGCGCAACCGGGTTTCTTACCACCAGCCTTGTTGGACGGATTGAAAAATGCGTTTGAGCAACAGGCGGTGCAACATAAAACCCCGGACGAAGTTGTTCTGAATTGCCTACATAGATTTGGCGTGCCGCAAGCTGAGTGGGAAGACGTGTTGACAGCAGAACTACTCGCCTTGCCCGGCTGGGCCGGATTGATGCACAAGTTGGAATTGGAGCCAGGACTCGCGCCACACGAAGCAGTGCCTTGTTCTTTGATGGATTTTCTTGCCGTCCGCCTGACGATGGTGGTGGTTGCGGTCGAAAACGCGCGTCAGCCACACGGCTCCGTCCTGCAATTCTGGTCGCAATGGCGGCAGCCCGTTGCTCCTGCGGCGCTGACAGACGCGCAACAAATGGCACAAGCCGCTCGCATTTTCGATGTTGCTCAGTTGCTGGGATTATCAGCCAACCAGATCCAGTCTTTGCCCTCAGACGAATTCCATTTGTTGGTCGGGGAAATTAACGCCTTTACGGATTGGGAACGGCGGTGCGTGTGGCATCTGGCTTACGAATATCATCACGAGCAGGAAATTCTCAGACCACTGCTGGCACATCGTGCCACGATTGACCCGCGTCGGACGGCGATACGGCCTGCGGCACAAGTCATCTTTTGCATTGATGAACGCGAAGAGTCTATCCGCCGCGCGCTGGAAGAAATTGATCCAAGTGTCGAGACTTTGGGCGCAGCAGGTTTCTTTGGCGTTGCGCTCAATTATCAAGGATTGGACGATGCACACGCAGTCGCGCTTTGCCCGGTTGTGGTCACGCCGCAACACGCTATCGTCGAACGCCCAAAGGCGTCGCACGAACAACTTTCCCAAAACCGCCAAAGCCGTCGCAAGCTTTGGGCGGCAATTGCCCACCAAAGCTTCATCGGATCGCGCAGCTTGCTGCGCGGATGGATTGGTACACTGGGGTTAGGCTGGCTCTCGGCGTTCCCGCTGATCACGCGTGTGCTGGCACCGCGTCGTGCTGGCAATTTATACACACGAATGGAAAGCTTATTTTTACCGGAGCCTCATACTGAATTAGCAGTGCTACGCGAAGACACGGCCAGCCAGGAAAAAATCGCCGACCTATGGCCCGGCTTTACCATTCAGGAACAAGCTGAACGCATTGCGGGCACTTTACGAGCCGCTGGGTTAAGCGACAACCACGCGCGCGTAGTTGTCATCCTTGGCCACGGTTCCACCAGTCTGAACAATCCGCACGAATCCGCACACGATTGTGGTGCCTGTGGCGGTCGTCGCGGTGGCCCAAATGCGCGCACGTTTGCCGCGATGGCAAATCACCCGCAAGTGCGCGCGCAGATGCGTGAACTTGGGGTGAGCATTCCTGAAGACACTTGGTTTGTCGGCGGTTATCACGACACCTGCAACGATGTTGTTGAGTTGTTCGATACGACTGCCATTCCAGCCTCGCACACGGCAGATTTTACACGCCTCTCGCAATCGCTTGATGCAGCACGTGCGGCCAATGCCTTGGAGCGCGCGCGCCGTTTTGAAGCGGCCTATCGTGACACGACGCCACAGGCTGCCTTGCATCATGTAGAAGAACGGGCTGAGCATCTGGCCGAACCGCGCCCAGAGTACGGTCACTGCACCAATGCCGTTTGTGTGATCGGGCGACGCAGCCTCACGCGCGGACTGTTTTTGGATCGCCGCGCCTTCCTAATCTCTTACGATCCTGACCGCGATCCAGAAAACAACAGCCTGGCAGCAATTCTTGGTGCGGCGGGCCCCGTCTGTGCGGGTATCAGTTTGGAATATTACTTTTCCTTTGTGGATAACGAACGCTATGGTTGTGGGACGAAGTTACCGCACAACGTCACTGGATTAGTAGGTGTAATGAACGGACACGCCAGCGATTTGCGCACGGGGCTGCCGTGGCAAATGGTCGAAGTCCATGAGCCTGTGCGCTTGCTGCTGATT
>CAZRXE010000434.1:0-8402 GCA_964603695.1 uncultured Heliomicrobium sp. | reverse complement strand
ATCGTGTTCGCGCCGGTCTGACGGCGAACTTCCAATGAAACCGAAGGGACGGCGGGAACCTGCAACCGCGCTTTGGGATCGTCGCCCACGTTGGTCAAATTCGTCAGACGCGAAGCCGAGCGCGCTTCTTTGGTTCCGTCTTCGGCGTAGCCTATGTCGCGAATGCGTATGGGCGAACCATTGATGGTGGTAATGACCAGATCGTTAAAATTGCTGGGATCCACCACTCGGCCCATCGTTCGCAGCGTCAATTCGCGCCGTCCCGCGTCCACGTTGCCGCCCGGCACATCGGAGTTTTGCCGGACGATGGCGTTGCGCACTTGGGTGATCGGAATGCGGTAAGCCGCCAGCCGATCCGCGTCCGCCCAGATGTTGATCGAGCGCGTAGTCCCGCCCCAAATACCGATTTCGCCGACGCCGCTTGAACGTTCGAGCTGTTTTTTGACGACGTTTTCGGCCAACTCACTCAATTCGCGGATGGAACGATTCGACGACAGTGAGATGGTCATGATGCCCTGGCGCTCGTTGTCGAACTTTTGCACGACGGGCGGGTCTGTGCCGGGCGGAAACAATCGCGTCACGCCCTGCACGCGGTCGCGAACATCCTGCGCGGCTGCTTCGATGTCGCGCTCCAAATTGAACGTCGCCATCACGAACGAACGTCCCTGACTCGACACCGAACGAAGCTGCTCGACGCCTTCCACTGTGTTGACCACTTCTTCCAGGGTTTGCGCGAGTACCGCTTCCGCCTCTTCCGGCGAAGCGCCGGGCAGTGAGGCGCGAACCGTCACCGTCGGAATATCCACCGCCGGAAACCGGTCAACCCCTAGTTTGAAATAACTCGATGCGCCGACCACGACCAGCGAAAGAATAATCATCGCGGCGAAGACAGGACGCTTGATACAGATTTCTGCCAGTTTTTGCATAGCCTTAATTTTTTTAGATTGAACAGTTTGGCGCGGGGCTTGGGAATCAAAATCCGCCGCGAACAAAGAATACCTGAACCGAGAGACGATGTTGAGTCCGGCGCAGTTGCAAGTTTGTTTTACCAAAGAACTTCTCTGCCATTGCAATCCTCGAGCAGCCGGACAAAAATCCCGCCGCCACTTTCACCTAGGTCCCCAAACTATGAAACTAATTCGACAGATTCTTCCCCTGGTTTTTTGTCTCGGACTCGCGTTTTCGATCCCCGGACGATCCGCATACACCTTTCCTGCTCAAACCGCCGATCTACTGCTGGTCAATGGCCGTATTTGGACTGGCGGAGATGCCGCTTCCATCGTTGAAGCGGTAGCGATTCGCGGCAATAAATTTCTTCGCGTTGGGACGACCGCAGAAATACGCCAACTCGCCGGCGAAACCACGCAGTTGATTGACCTCGGCGGCAAATTCGTCGCGCCCGGCTTTAACGATGCGCACATACACTTTCTGGGCGGAGCTTCAGGCTTGAATGAAATTGACCTGACCGGCTGCAAAACCGTAGCCGAAATGGTCGGTCGCATCGCCGACTTCGCCAAAAAGAATCCAGACCGCCCCTGGCTGACCGGACGCGGTTGGGAATACACGCCTTTTCCCGGCGGCTTGCCGACCAAAACCTACCTTGACGCCATCATCAAAGACGTCATCAAAGACCGTCCAATTTTCCTGAGCGCCTACGACGGTCACAGCGGCTGGGCCAATTCCAAAGCCTTGCAACTAGCTGAAATCACTGCGCAGACGAAGTTCACTGGTTACGGCGAAATCGTTCGCGATGCGGCAGGCGAACCTACAGGCGCGCTCAAAGAAGGCGCGCAAGGTCTGGTGCGCCGCATGATCCCAGCCGCTACGCGCGAGGAGAAACTCGCCGCCTTACGGCAAGGGCTAAAACTCGCCGCCTCGCTGGGTATCACCAGCCTGCAAAATGCCAGCGGTTCGGCGGAGGAGTTTTCGCTTTACGAAGAGTTGCTACAAAAAAGCGAACTGACCGCGCGCTTTTCAATGGCATTTTCGGTCGGCGAGCGCACGACGCAGCAACAGATTGACGGCTTTCTGGCGCTGAAAAAGAAATACGACATTCACCCGATGCTGCGCGCGGCCTCGATCAAGCTTGTGCTCGACGGCGTGATCGAATCGCACACGGCGGCGATGCTCGAACGTTACAGCGACCTACCTGCAAGCTCAGGCATTCCTTACGGCGAAACCACCATGCCGCCGGACGTTTACCGCGAACTCGTCGCCAAATTCGACAAGCTGGGTTTTCAAATTTACACGCACGCCATCGGCGACCGCGCCGTCCGCGAAGCCTTGAACGCTTATGAACTGGCGCAACAAACAGAACCGCGCCGTGTGCGCCGCCATCGCATCGAACACATCGAAACCGTTTCGTCCACTGACATTCCGCGCTTTGCCAAACTCGGCGTGCTGGCTTCGATGGAACCGATTCACGCCGATCCGGGCACAACGGATATCTGGTCCAAAGCCGTTGGGCCGGAACGTCTGCCATTCGCTTTCGCCTGGCAGTCTTTGCTCAAAAGCGGCGCGAAACTGGTTTACAGCAGCGATTGGCCCGCCGCCATCAGCGTGGATCCGATTCGCGGTTTGCACAGCGCCGCCAATCGCCGCACCATTGACGGCCAGCCGCCACGCGGCTGGATTCCCGCCGAACGTGTCAGCATAGTGGACGCGCTGAGGGCTTACACTCACGGCGGCGCGTATTCGTCTTTTGAAGAAGGCATCAAAGGCCGCATCGCGCCCGGTATGCTCGCCGACATAGCGGTATTTTCTCAGGACTTGTTCAAAGTCGAACCTATTCGCATTCACGAAACCAAAGTCTTGCTGACGGTCTTCAATGGCAAGGTTATCTATCGTGAGGGCAATCTGTAGTGCGGGTTTGGAGAGTTGCTCAAATCACTGCCGCGCGGGTTTTCCAACCCGCGCTACGTTTCAATGCGTCATGGCGTAAACGATCACGTTCATCCCCAGCCGGTACGCCGCCAGTCCATACTTCAGCGGGTAACGCGGTTCATCAATCCATTCCCAGGCGTCGCCGTTGTCGGAATTGCGCGCGATAAAGACCATCACGCGGCCTTCTTCGTTGACGATGGCGTCGAAGTGCGGCACGACGCCGCCTTTTTCATCTGTTCTGCCGTAGTAAATGGCGTTGCTCACGTTGGGGACTTGAATTACCTCGTCAATGTCGAAGTAGCAGTGAAACAGCGGATGATCGAGCGGTAGTTCCTTGATTTCGTATTCAGGGAAGATTTTGCGCATTTGTTGCTGCACGTTGTACCACTCATATTCACCCCAGAAATCATCCAGAATCAGAAAACCGCCGCGCAGCAGGTATTCGCGCAAGGCGGCTGCATCTTCCAGCGACAACTCCATATAGCCAGGCTCGACGGCGTAAATGAACGGGTAATTGAAAATCTTTTTGTCGAGCATGGAAATGGCGATGGGGTCGTCGGAAACGTTCAACCCACTGCGTACCCAGTTGCGCAAGCCCATAATGAATTGCTCGTCAGCTTTCGGATAATCAGTCGTCCACATTCTGCGCCATCCGTCAGAATTGTAGATCAGGCGGGCGAAGGTGAATTCGCCGAGATTGTGCGTGCGATTTGGGTCTCGATTGGGACGGAATTCAGTGCGCGGCGAAGGGCGCTGACTGTTAGCGACCGGCGCAAGAATCAATAACACGCATAAAAACAGGAATCCGGCGATGACCCGCATAACGACTCTCCTTTTCGGTAGAAACTTCGGGTAAAAACTTCTGCTACAGATGGACGGCTTCGGTTATATGGCTGTCACGAGTTTTTTCTTCCGTTGGGGTTTCGAGGTCCAGAAATCTGTGAAAGGCGGAATCTGTCAGTGCGGCGGCCACGCCTTCGCCGATGGCTCTGCCGTCGTGGTGTTGCCAGATGCGCAGATCGTTTCGAGCAAATCCTTCGTCCGCCAGCATCCGCCGCCGCTGTGTCAGCGGGAGTTGATAATAATCTGTCGTCATTGGTTTGGTTGTCCCGTGTTATTGATACAAGGTTTGCAGCCGCGAACCTTGATAGTAATGCGCCAGGATTCGCTCACATCCGTGCCCGCGTTCAGCCATCAGCGCCGCGCCGATCTGACAAAGCCCCACGCCGTGTCCCCAACCCGCGCCGGTCAGGATGAATCGTTCCGGTGCGCTTGAATCGTGGCCGGAAGTTTCAACGACAAACGCAGAACTGTAAAGGTGAGATGGAGAGAGCGCGCGGCGAATTTCCAATTCCTTACCGATGACGAGTCGCTCGCGTTCGCCGACGATGCGCAGTTTGACCAGGCGTCCAGAAGCCGCCCGCTCGACCGGTTCGAGTTTATGAATCGCGCCGAATTCCACGCCAAGCTTGAGCCGCAGCAGTTCCTGCAATTCTTCCTGCGCGAGAGTCACTTCCCAGCGGTAAAAGTCGCGCGTGGCGCGGTCGAAGTCCGGCAGGATTTTGCTCAGGATTTTTGGCTCCGTGGTGTTGCAAAAGGCTGGCGGCGCTTGACGAATCCAGCGTTCAGCGTTGGCCTCTTCAGTCAGCGGCAGCGCGAAGTCTTCGGGAAAGTTTTCGCCGTCATACGCCACGGCCAAATACGGAAATGTTTCATCGGCCCAAGCCGCGTCGAAGCTCTCCGTCATTCCGCCGCAGGATTTGGAAAAGCGCGCGTCGCACAGTTCATCGTCAAAGGTCAACACCTGTCCGAAGGTTTGCGCAATGACGTCAAAGACCAGTGGCGAAGTCGCCTTGCCGATGCCTTGATAACGCTGGCAGTGATCGTCTGCGCAGACATCGAACTCCGTATGCGATTCCTGATCGTACCAGCGGATCAACTGCCGCTCGCCGTTGACTGTTTCGATTTTCGGTTCGCTTTTGATGCGCGGACGTTTCCAGTCAGGCATTTGGGCCAGCAGCCAACTGCGTGAAATCACGGCGTGCGCTTTGAGCAGTTCGGCATCGGCCGTCGCGCTCATTTCGGAGGAAATGACGCTGGTCAGATAAGCTTCGACGGGAACGTCGTTGATAATCGTCAGGCGTTGACCCGCGCTGAGCTTCAATCGCAGCGCGCCGTGGAATCGCTGGTCTTGTTTTTGCTCCCAATGAAAATCAATGCCGATGACCACGTCGCGCACGACGAAAGACGAATCTTTAACAACTGGCGACAGCTTTAATTCCTCACCCGCGCTGAAACGCCGTCCGCCTGCGTCAAGGAGTTCGATTCGATTGCAGGCGGTGACGGCCTGATAGTTTCCGGCAGCGAAACGCACGCCGCCACTAGCGGCAAACTCGCCTTTGAGTTCGAGGCTGACTGTTTGCGCGCCGGTCATCAAACCGACTGCAACATTGGGTTCGCGTTCAATCAGTTTCAATTTTTTGCTCCTGCCATTTTCCGCTTGCGGATGCGCGCGGTGCTGTACTGAGTTTCAGGATTGCGGCGTGATGCGTTCGACTTCCAGCACGCCCTGCACTTTGCGCAGCGCGTTGCGAACGCGTTCGAGGTGTTTCAAATCCAGAATGTCCACGGTCAGTTCGATGCGGCGCAACCCCGCGCCGCTTTCACGGTTGTCCGTGCGGGCTTCGCGGATGTTGGTTTTGATCTCGGCTACGGCGTTGGTCAGCGCGGCCAATTGGCCCGTGCGGTCTTCGGTCGTCACGGCCAGCTTGACGGCGTAAGGTTCGCTGCCGTCCGCACCGACCCAGGTGACTTCGATGATGCGCTCGCGATTAACCAGCAGATTGGCGGCGTTTTTGCAGCGGCTGGCGTGAACGCCAACGCCTTTGCCGCGCGTGATGTAGCCGATCACTTCTTCGCCGCGAATCGGATTGCAACAGGGCGCGCGGTAGACCAGCACGTTGTCCACGCCTTTGATGGCGATGCGGTCATCGCCCAGTTTGAGCGCGCGTCTGACGGCTTGCGCCATTTGCTGAAAACGCGGCGCTTCGGCTTTGTCCAGTTCTTCCTGTTTCTCCGCCGGAACCAGTTTCAGCAGCGGCGTCTTGGCCAGAATCTTACCGTAACCGACGGCGGCGAAAAGGTCTTCGATTTTCGGATAGCCATTGTCGGCTCGGTATTTTTCCAGGCCGGGGTCTTCCAGCACGGCTTTCAATTTCAGCCGCAGCCGCGCGACTTCTTTTTCAAACAGCTTGCGCCCGACTTCGATGGCGTCTTCGCGCTGGCGCATCGCCACGTGGTGTTTGATTTTGTTGCGTGCGCGCGAAGTGACTACGAATTTCAGCCAGTCGCGATTTGGCTTTTGATTAGGGCTGGTCAGGATGTCAACCACGTCGCCATTTTGAATCTGGTAAGACAGCGGCACGATGCGGCCGTTGACCTTCGCGCCTGTGCATTGGTCGCCGATTTTGGTGTGAATGGCGTAGGCGAAATCCACCGGCGTGGCTTCGCGCGGCAATTGAATGACCTTGCCTTTCGGCGTCACGGCGTAAACTTCCTTAGGGTACAGTTCCAGTTTCAGCGAATCCACGAAATCGCGCGCGTCCACGTCCTGCTGAGTTTCTACCAGCCGCCGCAGCCACTTCATCATTTCATCTTCGCTGTTGTCCTTTCCCTTCCCTTCTTTGTACTTCCAATGCGCGGCGATGCCTTCTTCGGCAATACGATGCATTTCTTCAGTGCGAATCTGAACTTCAAAGTGATGCCCCTCCTCGCCGATGACTGAAGTGTGCAGCGACTGATAGCCGTTTTCGCGCGGGTTGGCGATGAAATCCTTAATGCGATCCTGAAAAGGTTTCCAGTGCTGATGCATCACGCCGAGCGCGAAGTAACAGTCTTTCATCTCCGGCACGATGATGCGCACGGCGGCCAGGTCGTAAACCTTATCCAGCGGAATGTTTTGTTTTTTCAGCTTGAGGTAAATGCTGTAAAGCCGTTTGATGCGCCCGTCAATTCGCGAAAACGGGACGCCGTTTTCCGTCAGGCGGTCGGCAATGCGGGTTTTGACTTCTTCCAAGAAGGCTTCGGTCGAAGCGCGCCGCGATTCGACGCTTTCTTTCAGTTGCTTGTAACTTTCCGCCTCCAGATATTGAAACGAGAGTTCTTCCAATTCCGCGCGAATCTTGCTCATCCCCAGACGGTGGGCGATTGGCGCGTAAACTTCCAGTGTTTCCTGGGCGATGCGCCGGCGTTTTTCTGGCTTGAGGAATTGCAGCGTCTGCATGTTGTGCAAACGATCCGCCAGCTTGACCAGCACCACGCGCAGATCGTCCACCATCGCCAGCACCATTTTGCGTAGATTTTCGGCTTGTGCATCTTCTTTGGAGATTTCGCCGAGGTTGCTGATTTTGGTGACGCCGTCCACCAGGTGGGCCACGGTTTCGCCGAACTTTTCCTTGATTTCGGACAGCGGCGTCAGCGTGTCTTCGACCACGTCGTGCAATAAGCCTGTCGTGACCGTTTCCACGTCCATTTTCATATCGGCCAACATGCCGGCGACAGACAGCGGATGAATCAGATACGGCTCGCCGGACGCGCGCTTTTGATCCTTATGCATCATCGCAGAAAAAATATAGGCGCGACGCAGCAAGTCCAGATTGGCCTCCGGGTGGTAGCGTTCCAATTTTCGTTCGACATCTTCAAAGCGGATCATGGCGCGGGATTATAGCAGCTTCGATTTGAGCCGCGACAAGCGTGGTTCAGGTGTAAAGGCCGCCGTTCGGGCTGATGGTCTGGCCAATGACGTAACTGGATTCATCGCTGGCCAGAAACAGCGCCACGGCGGCGATTTCCTCCGGGCGGCCAATACGTCCGAGCGGAGTGTTGGCGACCATCAAGGGACGGATCTGATCCGGCAGATTTTCCAGAATCGGCGTTTCCACCCAGCCGGGAGCGATGGCGTTGACGCGAATGCCTTGCGCGGCATATTCCTGTGCGACCCCTTTGGTGAAGGCGATAATCGCGCCCTTGGCGGCGGTGTAAGACGCGCCGCCCGGCAACCCGCGCAGTCCCGCGACCGAAGCGATATTGATGACAGCGCCGCCCGTCCCCTGCGCTAGCATGCGTTTGACGGCTTCGCGCGTGCAGTAAAACGTGCCGCTCAAATGAACGTGAACCACGCCATGCCACTGTTCGTCCGTCATCAGATGAACCGGCGTCAATTGTCCGGCGTTGCCGGCGTTGTTGATCATCACATCCACCGGCCAGACTCGGTCGTCAATTGCCCGAAACAGATCGGCGACGGATTCGGAATTGCTGACATCGGTGGTGACTGCGAAGGATTCAGCTCCTGCTTTATGGACTTCGCGCATGGTTTCTTCGGCTTTGGCTTCGTTGAGTTCGGCGATGACGATGCGCGCGCCTTCGGCGGCAAAACGCAAAGCCATGGCGCGCCCCAAACCGGACCCTGCGCCGGTAATGACGACGACTTTGTTTTGTAATTTCATGGTGTTGTCTGTCTC
>CAZRXE010000433.1:0-7837 GCA_964603695.1 uncultured Heliomicrobium sp. | reverse complement strand
ACAGATTGCCCATATGGTCGCCGACGCTCAGCGCCAGCATTCCGCGTTGCACTGTCACGCCGACGGCCATTGCCGCTTTGGATGTGACCAGCCCCTGAATCGCCCATTGCCCGCCGCTGGACGGCACGAAAAACGAAACGACTGTTCCGGCCACCGCTGCCAGCAGCGGAAAGGTGTAAGGCGTTGAGACGGCCGCAATCATTCCGGCCATTTTTTCGCCAAGCGTCGTGTACTGAATCACCCCGGCCACGCCCGCGTACAAGTGATAAATCACAATCACCGGCCAGGCGGACAGAATCGCGTGTTGTAGGGCTTTCGTGAAGCGGTGAACGTTGCGGTGCAGCAAAAAGCTGAGTAGCAGAAACACGGCGTTCAATGAATTGATGTCCAGGCTGTGGCGCTTGGTGATGAAGTGATAATAGAGCCACGCCGCCACGGCCAGACAAAACACCAGCGTGATGATGGAACTGCGTTCCAGGCGTTCGGAGAAGTTTTCGCCCGGCTGTTCAATGACTTCTTCCGGCTCGGCCAGTTTGTTGGCTTCGGGAAAGGCCGACAGCGGACGGCGGTTCTTCGGCATCATCCAACAACCAGCGGCAATCAGGGCGAGCAGAAAAACGATTTCGTGCAGAATCGCCGCCGGAGACCAGATGGTTGTGCGCAGCGGAATGACGCCGATGGTGGATTCCAGAAAATGTCCCGGCGTGGCCACGAGCAGCGGCGCGCTGGCCGACAGTCCGAATTGCCACAAGGCGTTTGCCGCCCAAACCAGCGACAGCAGGAACAGGAAATCCACCGAGATGTTTTTGCGTTCGGCGGCGCGCGCAAAATAAACGGCAATCAGCGGCCCCAGCGCGATGCCCAATCCCCAGTAAAAATACGAAAGCGCACCGTTGAGCAGAATGGCCATAATGACGACTTGATTGGTCGTCTTCGGCAGGTTCGACAATGCGGCCACGCCTCGACGAAAAACCGAAGTCTGTCCCAGCACGGCGCTCAGCGTGATGATCAGCGTCATTTGCATGGTGAAGGGCAAGAGCATCCATAATCCGCGATACCACGCATCCATTGTCGTCGAAAACGAATTGCCCACGGCCAATGCCGCGATGAACAGCGCCGACAGCAAAAAAATGGCCGCCGAGATGGCATCCGGCACAAAGCGCCCCGCCACTCGCGCAAAGCGATCCGCCCAGGTTTCTTGCATCATGTTGTGGAAGTTCCTTGAGAAGGGATTTTTGACGGCGCGATTCTTGAACAAGCCTTCGGGAAAGACAATACTTCGGCCCGCTCGCAACATTTATCCAGATAAAACAAAAGGAGATTTCGATGAACCGTCGAGAGGTTTTGAAAACCGGTCTGGCCGCAGGCGTGGCCGGCGCGGCCAACGTTCCGGCAATAACCGCCGAAGGCAATCACTTTTACGAACTGCGCACCTATCAATTGCGGAACGACATTCAACCCGCGCGCATCAACGAATTTTTCCAGCAACACTTTTTGCCCGCGATGAAAAAGCTGGGCATCGGGCCGATTGGCTGTTTCAACGTGATTTCCGGCCAGTTCACGCCGGCGTTGATTGTCGTGACGGATTACAAGTCGCTGGCCGAAATGCAAACGACGATGGACGCGCTGCGCAATGACAAGGACTTCGCCAAAGCCTGGCAGGCTTTTGAAGCGGGCAGCGAATTGCCATACGTACGCTATGAATCCACCGTGCTGAAGGCTTTCGATTCGCATCCGAAGACCGAAGTGCCGCCGACCGAAGACAAACGCCCGGCGCGCATTTTCGAGCTTCGCACTTACGAATCGCGCAGCGCCTTCAGCCTGCGTAACAAGGTAGAGATGTTCAATCAGGAAGAGATCAAGATTTTCCGCGACAGCGGTTTTGCGCCGGTCTTTTTCGGCGAAGGCGTGATCGGCACGCGGCTGCCTTCGCTAACTTACATGATCGGTTTCGACAACATGGCCGCGCGCGACAAAGCCTGGGGAGCATTTGCGGCAAATCCCGATTGGGCGCGCGTCAAAACCAAACCCGGCTGGACGGACGCCGAAGCCGTGTCGAACATTCACGCTTCGTTTTTACGACCGACGGCGTACTCGCAAATCCGGTAGCTCGTCACCGTGCTGCGCGCGTCAGCAAGCGGCAGTTTCAACGGTCTGCCTCTTGCTGACGCGCGCGGTACCGTAACGGCGTTAGCGTCCAAAGCCGCCGCCATTGATGCGGAGCAATTCAATTTCAAAAGTCAGCGTCGAGTTTGCGGGAATAGTGCCGTAGATTTGATCGCCGTAACCGAGCGCTGGCGGGACTATGAGTTTGCGTTTGCCTCCGACGCGCATGGCTTCGATGCCTTCTTTGCTGTTACCGCCAACACCCCAATCCCAGCCTTTGAGCATTGGGTCTTTGCCTAGATTGAAATCAATCACGCCTTTGTCGAAGACGTGGCCGTCCGGGAATCTGCCGACGTAGGCGACTTTCAGGCTTTGAAACATCAGCGGGCGCGGGCCGACACCGGTTTTCAAGTCCTGATATTGCAGCCCGGAAGGCGAGGTTTTCATTTCGCCCGGCGTTGCCGAAGCATCAGGCATAGGTGTGGATGTGGGTGTGGCTTCCACTGTCGGGCTGGGGCGCGTGGTGGCGACGTTTGATGAAGAGGAATTGCATCCGGCTACGGCGGCCACGGCGGCCAACGCAATCAGAGCGGTGAAAGAAAGCAGGAAGCGACGCGGCTTCGACATGAATGTTTTCTCCTGTGTCGGAAGTGAAGTTGATGTGGAATCGCCTTTGGGTTCGGCGAGCGCCCGGTATAATAGCGGCGGCTTTTCTTGTGGTCAAAATTGCCGTTAAGGAGTGTGCATTCGTGCCTGTCAAAGAACTTTCCTCTCGCGCCCGTCAAACGGACGCCAAACCTGTCACCATTGGGATCGAATTCAATCAAACCGAAATCGCAGCCGCGCTGGTGGACGAACAAGCGCGCATTCTGGCCGAACGGCGAATGGAAACGCCGCAACGCACGACGCGCGCCGCCGTGGCTGTCTTGGCGAAAGCCGTGATTGATTTGGCGATTTCGGCGGAACGCGCCCACAGTCCGATTGCCGCCATCGGGCTGGCCGTTGACGGCGTGATTGATCCGCCGAGCGGGCGCGTAACCATTCCCGGCTGGAAAGGCTGGACGCGGGTCGCACTTTGTCAGGCGCTGGACGAACACTTAAATGATTCTGGTCATGACATTCGCAAGTCTGCCAGCGAGAAGCGCGGACGCGCCGCGCACGCTGTTTCGGCGCATCCGGCGATGACGCTCAGCACGCCAGCTGCTGCAATCGCCGCCGCCGAAAGCTGGCACGGCGCAGCGCGCGGCAAATCCGATGTGGTTTATCTTTCCATCAGTCGGCGAGTTGAGGCGGGCATTTTGAGCGGTGGACACGCGCTGTTGGGTGCGGGCGGTCACGCGGGCGCGGCGGGTTGGCTGGCGCTCGGCAATTCTTTCAAGCACGAATACGAAACGGCGGGTTGTCTATCGGCGGAAGCCGGGATACAGGCGCTGACGCGGCGTACGATTGAAACTTGGGACGGGCAGGAGCGTTCGGTGCTCGGCGGCGTGATTCAAACGGATGCCTCGCGATTGACCGCTGCCACGGTGCTGCGCGCCGCGCAGGGCGGCGACAAACTGGCTGTCAGAGTAGTTCAAGAAACCTGTCACTGGATTGGACGCGGAATCGCCAATCTGATCTCGATTCTGAATCCCGAAGCCGTGGTGTTGGGCGGCGAACTCGGCTTGTCACTCAAACCCTACCTGGATGAAATTCGCGAAGAAGCTCGCCGCTGGACTGCGCCGGACATCGCGCGGCAATGCAAGGTCGTTGCGGCTACGGTTGGCGAAAAAGCCACAGTCATTGGCGCGGCGCGATTGGCCGAGTTGAAAGCCAGGATGTGAATCCAATCAAAATCCACAAAGCAAAAGCGGCGGAGTTAAAAGTAAATGACTCCGCCGCTTTTGCTTTGTGGATTTGGTTTTCGGTTAATTGCTTGGCGGTTTAATCGGCCAATTGCTAGGCGTTTTGCTACTTGAGTCGCCGGTCTTTTCGCTGGTCGAACCGTTCGCGTCCGTTTTCTTTTTCAGCACAGGCCGCTCCTCGGAATTGCTTTCCGACTTGCTGGCGCTGCCGGTTGAATCAGCGGGCTTGGCTGGTTCCGTTTTGGCCGGAGCCGTTGCCGGGTCGGTATCCGAACTTCCTTCACGGCGCTTGAGTACGGGGCGACCGGCGTTTTCCGAAGAAGCTTCGGGTTTGTCTGCCTCTGTGTCGGTGGAAACTTCGCGGCGTTTGAGCGTCGGGCGTCCGGTTGTGTCAGAAGAGGCGTCTTTGTTGATGTCGGCATCGCCTGATGAATCGCGGCGTTTGAGTACAGGACGATTCGGCGTGTCGGAATCGTCACCGGAATTGCCGGATGCATCGTCGCTTTGTGATTGCGGGCGGCGTTTTAGTGTCGGGCGTCCGTCATCACGCGAACCGGACGAACGAGTAGCGCCGCTGACACTAATCAATCGCGCTTTCACTTCGCGGAATTCAGAGGTGCTGATTTGATATTCGCCGCGATCTGGGAAGCGTGGAATTAGTTCGCGAACTTCCTTAATGCGGTCGCCAGTCATTGGATGCGTGCTGAAGACTTTTTCCAGCGTGCCGGGTTTGCGCTTTTCCTGCGCTTGCAGCTTTTCAAAGAAAGAGACCAGCGCGTTCGGATCGTAACCGGACGCCCACATATATTGCGCGCCTAAGCGGTCGGCTTCTTTTTCCGCGCCGCGCGAAAACTTCAGAAAGGTCAGCGGAATCGCCAGCCCCGCCACTTGCTGAATGATGAAGCCGCCCAGGCCGCCCAGGAAGATCAACGGGATCGAACCCCATTGCATAATCTCGCCTTTGGAAGCTTGTTCAATGCCGTGACGCGCGGCGACGTGTGCGATTTCGTGCGCCATCACGCCCGCGACTTCGGCTTCGTTTTCCGCCGCTTCCAGCAAGCCTCGGTTGACGTACAAAAATCCGCCCGGCAGGGCGAAGGCGTTCACCTCGTTGGCGTCAATCACTTTGATGGTGAAGGGAACTTTGGCGTCCGAATGCAACACGATGTTTTGCGCGATGCGGTTGACGTATTCGGTGATAACCGGATCGTCAATTAACTTCGTGCTGCGATCCACTTCGGCGGAAAGCTGACGGCCCAACGCCACTTCGCGGTCGAGAGAGTAAAGCGATAGGTTGCCTTTGTTGATGTCCCGCTTGCCGATCAATGTCGGATCGTTTTTGGCGTCCAGCGGTTTCAGGTTGGATTTGGATTGTTTTTGATTGGAGTTGTCCTGCGCGAAAGCCGGCGTCGTCAGAATCGGTGTGGCGATGAGCGACGCAGTTAGCGAGAACGCTGCTACTCTGCGAAAAAATCTTTGTTTCATCGTTTTCCCCCTTGCTAGCGAATCGAGAACTGTGCGGCCAGGTCATTATAGATCAATGGCGGTGCGTTAGACGCGCTGAAGGCCGCATCAGTCATCAATAATTTCGTTAAATCAGCTTCATTCAAAGCCGCTGCCGGCGCGGCGGTTGACTTAAATTTACATCGCGAAGCCCGATTGGAAATCTTGAGCCGATTGGTGGGCGATGCTAGTATCCGCGCGCTTTTCGACAAACCCATCAATGCTCGTCTCTCATAAAAACAAGGCTGAATCCAAATGGAGATGATTTCCCCAGACGCCTCTCAACCGGTTTCCACCTTAGGCTACGGCAACAGTCGGGCGCGCGGTTTTCTGCTACGCTGGGCGGTGACGATTTTCGCTGGCGTCGCGGTCTATCTAGCGCCGACGCCCACAGGCATCACGCCGCAATCCTGGCGGCTGCTGGCCATCTTTATCGCCACGATTGTCGGTTCAATTGCGCGCCCTTTGCCGGGCAGCGCCATGGTTTTGCTTGGTATCGCCGCCGTCGCTCTGACACGCTCGATGCCACTCAGCGAAAGCGTGACCCGGACAGTGACCGATCCGAAGGTGCTGGAAACATTGCGGCTGAAAGCGACGCTCGGCGGTTATGCCGATCCGGTGGTGTGGCTGGTGTTGGCGGCTTTTTTCATTTCGCGCGGAATGATTAAGACCGGCCTGGGACGCCGCATCTCTTTGATGTTCATTCGCGCCTTTGGCCACCGTTCGCTGGGCGTGGGTTATGCGCTGGTGGCGACGGATTTCTTGTTGGCGACGGTCATTCCGTCAAATGGCGCGCGTTGCGGCGGAGTGATTTTCCCGATCACCAAAAGCCTGACCGAAGAATACGATTCGCGCCCCGGCCCGACAGCCAACCGCCTGGGCGCGTTTCTGATGACCTTTGTCTATCAATGCGAAGTCATAATTTGCGCCACCTTTTTAACCGGTCAGGCGGGCAATCTGATAATTCAACGGCTGGCCAAACAGCAAACAGGCTTCGACCTGAATTACACGCGCTGGATGCTGGGCGGCATTGTTCCAAGCATTGTGTCGCTGATTGTCACTGGACTGTTGCTGTACAAACTATTTCCGCCGGAAATCACGCACACGCCGGGTGCGACTGAGTTCGCCAAAAAAGAGTTGGCCAAAATGGGCGCGCTGGGCTTTCAGGAAAAACTGATGCTGGTCGTGTTCGCTTTGATCGGTTTGCTGTGGGGCACGACCAATCGGTTGCACACGCTGGATTACGCGGTTGTCGCGCTGCTGGGAATCTGCGTGTTGCTGGTGTGCGGCGTGTTGGAGTGGCCCGACTTAATCAGCGAACATGCTGCCTGGGACGTGTTCATCTGGTACGGCGGGATGGTGCGGCTGGCCGAAGCTTTGGGTGAAACTGGTATTACGAAACGCTTTGCCGAAGCGGCTTCGGGTTTCACTACGGGTTGGCGTTGGGCTGCGGCGCTGGCTTTGCTGGCGCTGGTTTATTTTTACGCGCATTACGCTTTCGCCAGCATTTCGGCGCACGCTTTGGCAATGTACCTGCCGTTTTTGATCGTCACTATCGCTGCGGGCGCGCCCCCGATTCTGGCCGTGGTTTTGCTGGCGTATTTATCCAATCTTTCCGCTTCGCTGACGCATTACGGCACCACGCCCGGCCCGATTTATTTCGGCACGGGCTATGTCACGCAACAAACCTGGTGGAAAATCGGTTTGATCGCTTCGGTTCCAAACATTCTGATCTGGTCAACGGTGGGATTGCTGTGGTGGAAGATTTTGGGCTGGTGGTAATGCAAATGCGCCTGCCGGTTTTGAAGTCGGCAGGCGCATTTGGTTATCACTTCTGTTCGCATCAGGAGATGCGATCTATCAGAGGCACCGTCGTGCCTCCGTGAAATTCAAATCGAGTTGTGAGTCTATTTCTATGCAGCACCTCCTTGGTTATTGGCCCGAAAGTGGCGTTGACGTTGATCTCGTACCAGCTCGCTTGAGCTCTTCATAATGAAGCAATGCCGGTATGCTACTCCGGCATCGCGACACTGACAAGACTGTCCATCGGAATAAATTTTCAGAGCAGATCGGCCAGCGCCATTTCAAAATCCTGCGCCATTCCCGGATGTCCGTGCCGATTCGCCGCCGCAATGCCTTGTTGATACGCCGCGCGCGCCTCATCCGTTTTGCCGACCCGTTCCAGCGCCTGCGCCAGTTTGCCGTAAGCATTGCCCTGATCGTCGGCCTGGCTCAGGTAGGTTTGTAGCTCGCCGGCCGCTTCTTCAAAACGTTCGAGCTTAAGTAGTTCATTAGCCAATCCGAAACGGACGGTGGTGTTGTTCGGTTCGGCGGCGAGCATCTTTTTGAACAATTCGATTCTGGCTTCAGCCATTGGTTTTCTC
>CAZRXE010000432.1:0-5292 GCA_964603695.1 uncultured Heliomicrobium sp. | reverse complement strand
CGGCGGCGAAGCGATTGAGCTTCGATGGCGGCAGATAAAAATGCGTGTCGGTCATCTTCAGCGGCGCGAAGATTTTCTTTTGCAGGTATTCATCCAACGTCATGCCGGAAATGACTTCGACCAAGCGACCCACGACATCCGTGGCATTGCCGTATTCCCAGGCATCGCCCGGATGAAAGTTCAGCGGCAACGTCGCCAGCCGTTTGACGGCATCGCCGATGGTGTCGTTCGGCTTGCGGCCTTGTTGAAAGGTTTTGGCGAACTCCGGCAGGGTGATGCCGCGATAGCTGTTGGCGAAGCCAGCGGTGTGCGTCAACACGTGTTTGAACGTAATCGGGCGCGCGGCGGGAACCAGTTTGTATGGCGCGCCGACGCGGTCTTCGCCCGTGGCCGGAACCGCGACTTTAGGATTGGCAAACTCCGGCAGGAACTTGGCAATCGGATCGCTCAGCAGAAAATGGCCTTCTTCATACAGCATCATCAACGCCACCGAAGCAATCGGCTTGGTCATTGAAGCGATGCGGAAGATGGTGTCGGTCTTCATCGGCTGTTTGTTTTCGGCGTCGCGAAAGCCGATGGCGTCGAAATGAACGACTTTGCCGCGCCGCGCCACCATCGTTACCACGCCGGGAACCAATCCTTTGTCCACATAGCGCTGCATCGCAGTGCGAATGCGTCCCAACCGTTCGGACGAAAGGCCTACGTCTTCCGGTTTGGCAGTCGGCAATCCCGCCGCCGATTGCGCCAGCGAACGGCTGTCTCCAACCGTCAGCGAACAAAGCATGGTTGCAATGAGTGAGAAGACCAGAAGCCGTTTCATAGCGTCTCCTAAAGTTGATGGTTGGAATTTCGGCTAAAGCGCGCGAGTGACTTCGACAATGCGCTGCGCCAGTTGTTCGACCTTTTGTTCCAGCGTGTCGCCGCCGACGAATTCGCAATTCACGTCTTTGACGGGAATTGCCAGTTCGACCACTTCGTAATAACTGCCGCCCGCACGAATTTCAGCGGCATTCACGCCGATGTCTTCCAGCGACCATTTCGTGATGGGTTGGCGCGAGGACATCATAATGTCGCGGGTTTTGGGAATGCGCGGGACGTTTTGATCGTTGTTGGTGACGGTCACAAGCAGCGGCAGCGTAGCTTCCAGCCGTTCCCAGCCGTTGTCGGTCTGACGTTTGATGAGCAGGCCGTCGCTGTTTTTTTCGAGTTGATCCACAAACGAAACTGCCGGCACGCCGAGTTCTTCGGCCAGCAATCCGCCGGTTTGCCCGACACCCCAATCGCCGGATTCGCGACCGACCATCACCAAACTAAATTCGCCGAGTTTGCGAATCGCAGCGGCCAGCACTTGCGCCACGGCCAATGGATCGGGATTCGATGCGCCGTCGTTTTTGACCAGCACCGCCGCGTCGGCCTTCATTGCCAGGGCTTTGCGTAAGCTGTCTTCGCCGCTGTCGGGCGCGAAGATCAGCGCGGTGAGCTTCGTTTCTGGGCCGCCGAACTTTTCTTTGAATTGCAGCGCCGTTTCCAGGGCGTTTTCACAGAAGATGTTGGTGACGAGGTTGGCGTTTCCGCGCACGGCTTCGCGTTTTTCGGCGTCCACGCGGAAATCGCGCACGGGGATTTCAGGATCGAGAATCTGTTTCAGGCAAACGATGATGTTCACGATATTGCTTTGTTGAAGAAGAGTTTTGGCGCGTATAATCCGCGCGTTGTCGAGGAACTTACCGAGCGGTCAGTCTATTTACCGCTCCGAACACTGTCAAGCATCACTCAATTTACACAGGGGTTTTAAGATGGAAGTGCTACGCACGCCTGATGAACGGTTCGCCAATCTGCCCGGCTTTGATTTTCTGCCGCATTACGTTGAGGTCAATAACCTGCGAGTGCATTACCTGGACGAAGGTGATTCTGTCGCCGCGCCGGTCTTGCTGCTGCACGGCGAGCCTTCTTGGTGTTACCTGTATCGCAAAATGATTCCGATTCTGACCGCCGCCGGTCACAGAGTCATCGCGCCCGATCTGATCGGCTTTGGCCGCTCGGACAAACTCGCGCGGCGCGAAGCTTACACTTATCAATTTCACGTGGACGCGATGACGGCGTTTGTGGAATTGCTCGACCTGCAAAATATCACGCTTTTCGGGCAGGACTGGGGCGGTTTGATCGGCTTACGCATCGCGGCGGAACAGCCTGAACGCTTTGCGCGCATCGTGGTCGGGAACACGGGTTTGCCGACGGGCGATCACCCGGCAACCGAGGGCTTTTTGCGCTGGCAGCATTACTCACAAACGGTCGAAAACTTCCACGTCGGCGGCATTATCAAAGGCGGTTGCGTCGCGCCGCTTGCGCCGGAAGTGATAGAAGCCTACAACGCGCCCTTCCCAGACGACAGTTACAAAGCCGGCGCGCGCCAATTTCCGTTGCTGGTTCCGACGCGACCGGATGATCCGGCGGCAGAACCAAATCGAAACGCCTGGGCGGTATTACGGCAATGGACGAAACCTTTGCTGACGACCTTCAGCGACGGCGACGCTGTGACGCGCGGCGGAGAAAAGGTTTTCCAAAAACTGGTTCCCGGCGCGGCCAATCAACCGCACGTAATCATCGCCGGCGGCGGGCATTTTCTTCAGGAAGACAAAGGCGAGGAGCTGGCGCAGATCATAGTTGACTTCATCGCGCGCCCATCAAATCAGTAACCGTGCCGCTTTCGGCGGCGTCAACAATACCTCCGACCAACATCAATCCAACAAGGTGAAAACAATGCGAACCAAAATTTTTCTTTCGCTTTTGCTGGCTGCGGCCTGCTTCGTGGCGACATCGGCGCAAACAAAAACCAATCAAGCTACAAAGCCTGAAAAGTCCGGCGGCTGGAAATCGCTCTTTGACGGGAAAACGCTGACCGGCTGGCGCGGCTTTCACAGCCAGACGCTGCCCGGCGGCTGGGCGGTGGAAGACGGCTGCATCAAAAAGCTCAAGAAAGGCGGCGAGCTTGGGCAGGCCGGCGGCGATCTGATCACCGTGGATCAATTCGAGAACTTCGAGTTTTCCATCGAATGGAAATTGGCGAAAGGCAGCAACAGCGGCATCAAATATCTGGTCAGCGAAAGTCTGCCGCCGACCGGCAAATCCGGCGTCAGTTTTGAATACCAGGTGCTGGACGACGACAACCATCCCGACGCCAAAATGGGCATCAACGGCAATCGCACCGCCGGATCGCTTTACGATTTGATCCCCGCCGTCAAAAACAAAAAGGTCAAACCGATTGGCGAATTCAATCAAACCCGCATCATCGTCAAAGGCAATCACATCGAACACTGGCTGAACGGCATCAAAACCGTTGAATTCGACCGCAGCAGCGACGATTACAAAAAGCATCTGGCCGAAAGCAAATTCAAAGACACCAAAGGCTTTAGCGAAGCCAAACGCGGCCACATCCTGTTGCAGGATCATGGCGACGAAGTCTGGTATCGCAACATCAAGATTCGCGAACTGAAATAAGAGACGGGGAGACGGGGGGAAAGGGAGATGGGGAGATGAGGAAAGTTCAAAATGAATCGTCTCGTCTCCCAGTCTCCCAGTCTCTCCGTCTCCCCTTCTCCTCAATTCTCGACGGTCATCTTGAAATTGCTCATCTTGAAAACCAAGTAGCGGAAATCGCCCGGAGCCAGGACGCGGCGGGCATCGCTGCGGAAGTGAATGGCGTGTTTGCCGGGCGGGACGGTGATAGTTTTCGAGTAAGGCAATGGCTTTTGACCTGTCTTCAATTCCTCGGTCAGCAGATCGCCGCTGATGCGCAAGGTCGCGTCGTTTTCAGTCGTAAACGACGTTTCCAGTTTGACCTGCTTGGGACGCGCGGAAGAGTTGGTGACTTCCAGTTCGCCGATGGACGAGCACCAGCGGAAGGTGTTGTCCGACGGGCCTTCCAGTTCCGAACAGCCTTCGGCCCAGACCAGCAACAGCGGATGTAAAGCGTCTTCGCGTTTGGCTTCGAACTGTTCCGCGTATTTGCCGCGCAACTGCGTTTCAAAACTCCGCAAATCGAAAAAGATCAACTTGCCGTCTTCGCTTGTCAGTTGGGGTTTGCCGAGCAAGGCTTCGATTTCGCCTTCGACTTTCGCGTCGTTGTAACCGTTGCGGTTGAGGTAAAGACCTTGGAAGCCGCTGAGGGCGATGCTTTCAATCATTTCAGGCGTGGGTTTGGCGGTCAGCAGTTTTTGCCAGGCTTCGCCGTCGCGGCCTTTCATTGCGCCGTAGCTCCAACGCAAACCTTGCGTGTGAAGGTAACCGCGCGCGTGATCGTAATCGAACATCTTGCCGACTTTGGGAGTTTCGGGAAACGGCACGAACGGCAGTTGGAAGATCATTGCGCCGCCGGGCATCGAAGCCTGAAGCCGTCGCATGAAGTTCTGGTCGGAATTGAATTCAGTTTTGAGCTTCGGGTAATCGGGAATGAATCGTTCAGCGGTTTGATCCAGCACGCCGAGCGTCAGCAACACCGCCAGCGCGGCTCGAAAAGCGATTTGTCGCGCGCCGGCATTGGCGTAACGTCGCGCAAATTGATTGAGCAGCCAGGCGACGGTCAGCAGCGAAAAGAAGGCTATGAAGATGCTGATGCGGTTGTAAGCGCGAATCTTCGTCGTCAGCACCAGCGCCACCAGCGCGCCCAGGCTGCCGAAAGTCGCCAGCAAGACCGCCGCCAGATTCAAAATGCTCAGGTGACTGAGCAAGCCGACGGTTCCGTCCGTATCGAGTTTGCCGATCTCCGGTTTGCGAATCAGCAGCCAGCCGAACAAGGTCAAAAAGCCCAGCACGCCGACGACGCCGAGCGTCGCATCGTCGTTTTCGTTGATGAACAGTCGCTGATTGAAAGCGGCTTTGAGTTTGGCGAACAAAAACATACGGTGGCCGCTGACCGGCAGCAGAAGTTGTGACAATCGCAACGAATAAGTTTCGGCATCAATCGCGTGGCGGCGGACAATCGGCGTTTCACCGTTTTGGCGCAGGTACAACACGCTCGGCAGCAGGTTCGCCATCAAGCCGCCGAAAATAACGGCAATCAACGCAACCGGCAGCAGCAATTGCCGCGCGCTTCGCCGTTGCAAAGCGACTGCGCATCCGCCTACCAACAAAAAGAAACAAGTGAAATAAGCGTAGTAAGTTCCCCCCGCCGAAATCAGCAAACAGATGACAACGGCAGCAATGAGTTTCCTGTCGCGCCAATTCAATAGCAGCTTGCCGGTTTCCGCATTGACCAATGACAGTCTGCCCGTCACCATCCACAAAATCACCATC
>CAZRXE010000431.1:0-3683 GCA_964603695.1 uncultured Heliomicrobium sp. | reverse complement strand
GAATCCCGCCGCACCAGCCAATACCCTATGAAACCTCCCAGCCGAAATGACCAGTCTTCGCCAACCGGAATCAGCGTCAGAAAACCCGTGATTGAAACAATAATAAAAAACACGCCGACCAATTCGGCCTTGCTGGTTTCCAGTTGCGTGTCTTTCCACTGGAACCAGCCCATTGTGAAAAGCACCATAGGGATCAGCCAGCCGGCAAAACCCAACGCCTGATAAATAAAACTGGCGATATGCGACCCCATCGGTCCCACCCAGTTTTTGGCGCGGGCATACCCTCCGGTCGAAGTCCAGGAAGGATCGTCCGCGTGATAGCTGAGCAAGGCCAGAGCCAACACAAAACCCCCAAAGATCAGGATCAAACCCATGACCTCGTTCCAGGGGCTTTTCTTTCTGGCCGGAGTGGGTGGTGGTGTTTCGATAGACATAAGCAATGAGGTGGTTGGTGAATGGTGGCTGGTGGTTGATGGTTGATGGCGTTTTTCAGCAACTAACCACCAACCACCATTCACCAACGACTACGCCGAAGCGACTTCTCGTTTCGACAGCAAATACTCTTTGATGAAATCGTCCAGGTCGCCGTCCAGCACGGCGTCCACGTTGCTGGTTTCGTGTTTGGTGCGGACATCCTTGACCAGACGATAAGGATGCAACACGTAATTCCGAATCTGCGAGCCGAAGGAAATATCGCGCTTGGATTCGGCCAGTTTGTTGGTTTCGGCCTGTTTCTTTTCCAGTTCCAGTTCGTATAACCGCGACTTCAAAACCTTCATCGCCACGTCGCGGTTCTGATGCTGCGAACGTTGATTCTGGCAAGTCACGACGATGTTGGTCGGCAAATGCGTGATACGCACAGCGGAATCGGTCGTGTTGATGTGCTGGCCGCCCGCGCCCGTCGAACGATAAGTATCAACGCGGAGGTCTTTGTCCAAAATTTCAATTTCGATGTTGTCGTCAATTTCCGGCGTCACGAAGACCGAGGCGAAACTGGTTTCGCGGCTCTGGCCGGAATTGAACGGCGACATCCGAACCAGACGATGCACGCCGACTTCGCCCGCCAACAATCCGTAAACGTAATCGCCCTCGATGCGATAGCTCGCCGATTTGATTCCGGCTTCTTCGCCCGCCTGCCAGTCCAGTTCTTCCACCTTGAAGCCGTGCTTTTGCGCCCAGCGCAGATACATCCGCAGCAGCATTTCGGCGAAATCCTGCGCGTCGGTTCCGCCCGCGCCGGAATTGATGGACAAAAACGCATTGTTCGCGTCGTTCTGTCCGCCAAGCAGCATCTGCGTTTCGCTCTCTTCGACTTCAACCGCCAGACGCTTGACGGATTCGCGCAACTCCTTGGCCGAAGCTTCATCCTCGGCGGCGAAATCAAACAGCACGGCGATGTCGTCCACCAACCGCTGCTGGCCTTCGGCGGTATTCAGCGAGCGCTCGATGCGCGAACGCTGCTGCAACACTTTCTGGGCATTTTCCTGATTGCTCCAAAAATCCGGCGCGGCGGCCTGCTCTTCCAATTTGGCTAATTCGATGCGTTTGGCATCTACGTCAAAGAAACCTCCGCAGTTCGGCGACTCGCGGACTTAAGTCTTCGTATTTTTCGCGCAACTCCTGCAGCGCAATGGCATCAAGCATGATTGACTTGCTCCTGTCGAAAATTGGTTGTGATTTTGAGTCGCGCAGCTTACCACAAACCCTGCCCGCTCGGCGCGTGCAGGTCGGCGGCAGAGGTTCACACCACGCACTTACAGCCGCATTCAAACAGGAGCTTAACCGGCGAAACCAACCGTTTTGTGCTGCCGGGTCTAACGTGCAGCACCAACAGTGTGTAAGGATCGAAGATCACTATGTCTTTAACGCCCTGGGAAAGATAAAAAGCCGGGCCGATTTCCAGGTCCTTCGCTTCGTAGCCCCGGCTGACCACTTCGATCACCGCTTCCGGCACGATTTTGATGGCATCATCTTTCTCATCTTCCGTAAATTCGCGGCAAAAGATTGCAATGTCGGGACGCTTCAACGAGCCATTGGGAAAACTGACGTAAATATCGGCGGCGTGAATGCATCCGCACTGATTGACACCGGAATCGGCTTGAAGCGCCGGCGCAATCGTGCTGCGAATGCGATCCACCGCCTCTTGATGCCGGTAAACCGGAGAGGCCTCCCAAATCGGCAAGCCATTGGCAATTTCCAGCCGAATTCCCAACTCTTCCGCCCGCAAAAACTTTTCATCCATAAAAGCCTCCGTAGCTTCAACCTGCTTCCGCATATTCGCCGAACACCACCCGCATCCGATCCGCAATTTCGCCGAGCGTCGCGTAAGCTTCGACTGCCGCGATGATCGGCGGCATCAGGTTTTCGCCGGAGCGCGCGGCGGCTTCGACTTGATCCAATGCAGCCAATGCCGCCGCTGCATTCCGTTCGGCGCGAACTTTTCGCAGGCGCTCGACCTGCGCCTGTTCAAAGGCCGGATCAATCTTCAGCGTCGGGATGGAAGTCTCTTCCTTGATCTGGAAACGGTTGACGCCGACGACGATCTCGGCTTGAGCTTCGACGGCTTTTTGATAATCGTAAGCGGCGCGTTCGATCTCGCGCTGGACGTAACCGGCTTCGATGGCCGAAAGCATGCCGCCCAGATCGTCAATTTTGGCGATGTATTCAAATGCGCGGCGTTCGATTTCGTCAGTCAGATATTCGACGGCATAGGAACCGGCGAGCGGATCGGCGGTGTCGGCCACGCCGGATTCGTAGGCGATGACCTGCTGCGTGCGCAACGCAATGCGCGCAGCATCCGCCGTCGGCAAACCCAGAGCTTCATCCATCGAATTGGTGTGCAGCGATTGCGTGCCGCCCAGGACCGCCGCCAAAGCCTGAATCGTCGTGCGAACAACGTTCACTTCGGGTTGTTGTGCAGTCAGCGTCGAACCGGCGGTTTGCGTGTGAAAGCGCAACATCTGCGATTTGGCGTCGCGCGCGCCGAAACGCTCTTTCATGATCTTCGCCCACATTCGCCGCGCGGCGCGGTACTTGGCAACCTCTTCCAGAAAGTTGTTATGGCCGTTGAAGAAGAAGGCCAGGCGCGGCGCGAAGTAATCCACTTCCAAGCCCGCGTCAATTGCCGCCTGCACGTAAGCAATGCCGTCGGAGAGCGTGAAGGCGACTTCCTGCACGGCGGTCGAACCGGCTTCGCGAATGTGATAGCCGCTGATGGAAATCGTGTTCCAGTTCGGAACCTCGCGCGCGCAGTAGGCGAAAATGTCCGTGATGATGCGCAAAGACGGGCGCGGCGGATAAATGTAAGTTCCGCGTGCGATGTACTCTTTGAGAATGTCGTTTTGAATCGTGCCGTTGAGCGCGGCGGGCGCAACGCCCTGTTTTTTGGCAACGGCGATGTAAAGCGCCAGCAAAATCGAAGCCGTCGCATTGATCGTCATCGAAGTCGAGACTTTGTCGAGCGGAATGCCGTCGAACAGAACTTCCATATCGGCCAGCGAGTCAATCGGCACGCCGACGCGCCCGACTTCGCCCTGCGCCAATTGATGATCGCTGTCGTAACCGATCTGCGTCGGCAAATCGAACGCGACCGACAAACCCGTCGTCCCTTGTTCAAGCAAATATTTGTAGCGGCGATTGGATTCTTCCGCCGTGGCAAAACCAGCGTATTGCCGCATCGTCCA
>CAZRXE010000430.1:0-3790 GCA_964603695.1 uncultured Heliomicrobium sp. | reverse complement strand
CGTGCCTCGGAAATAAACATTGATGACGGGCGGATCAACGCTGCCGCGAATTTCCAGTTTCGAGGCGACGATTGAGCCATTCAGTTGCGCCGTGCCTTCCACGTCCACCAGCGCGCCGATCATCACCTGGCCTTGTTCCGTCTTGATGACAGTTCGGTCGGTGACGCTGACGGTGCGTCCGCTGATGACCCATTCACCGACGCGCGCGTTATTGGCGGGAAGCTTTTCGATTTTGCCCAGGAATTTGACCGGAATACCGTTGTTGTTTTCCTGTTTGACTTCGATTTCGCTGGCGTTGATCGAACCGTCGGTTTGCAACAAACCGTCAACTTCGACCAGCACGCCGACCGCCACTTGCCCTTTGGATTGGTCAATTTTGGTGGCCGTGCTGACGTGAATGGTTCTGCCGGCGACTTTCCAATCGCCCACGCGACCGGGAGTGCTGGGCAGTTCGTCCACTTTGCCCGTGATGCTGAAGGGGAAGCTGGTGGGCGGGCTTAACTTGACCACGATGTCCGTGGCCGCGATCACGCCGTCGCTTTGTCTAGTGCCTTTGACTTCGACCAACGCGCCAAGCACGACCTTGCCGCGCGTCTGATCAATTTTGGTTGTCGTGGTGACTTTGACTTTCGTGCGAACCACTGTCCATTCGCCGATCCAGCCCTGTGTGTTGGGCAGACTGGTGATAGGGCCTGTAAGTTCGGCGCGATTGTCATCGTCGGCCACTGTCGAAAATGCTGCTGAACCTTTGGGCATTATGCTGAAAAACAATGCCGCCACGGCAAAGAGCACAATGAGACCTGATCTTGATCGTTTTTTGATTATTTCACTCATTTGGGATTCCTCTTTCGGAATTTGAGAAAGTTGGAAGGGTAGGGGAAGAAGCCGTGGGACAATTCCCGCCGGCTATTCCGCGGAATGAACCGTTTCCCCGCGCTCGCGACGGATTGCGCGCGCAAATAAACGATTGACTCCACATTTTGGAGGAAGATTCATTCACGGTTTTAGTTGGATAGGAGTTCAACCAGCACGGAGATGATTGGAATGCCGAATGACCCTGCCGGGTAATTCATTTGAAAGCTTTCCATTTTCCAAAACGACTTGACCATTGATGATGACCAATTTAATTCCAGTTGCCTCGCGGCGAGGTTTTTCAAAGGTGGCTCGGTCATTGACTCGTCCTGGGTCAAGCACGACCAAATCCGCAAAGGCTCCCCGGCGAATTTCGCTACGCGCCTGCAAGCCAAAAATCGAGGCTGTATACGAAGTCATTTTTCTTACGGCTTCTTCCAAACTCAGCGCGCCGTCCTCACGAACAAACTTTGACAAAATGCGCGGAAACGCGCCATAAGCCGCCGGATGCGGTAAACCGCGCCCGTAATCTTCGGCGTCGGTGCAAAAGACTCCATCGCGATGTCGTGCAAACTTCGTCAATAAGTCGCGCTGTTCGCGTTCGCCGCTAATTTCAAAAATCAGCATCGAAACCTGTCCGCGCTCTTCAACAATCAAATCCGAGACGGCGTCGAAAACCGGTTTTCGGGTCAGCCGCGCAAATTCCGCCAAACTGCAATTTTCGTAGCGTTTGTTTTTGCGGCTTTCCACGTAACCAATGCGAATCGCCTCCCAACCCGTCGCCCGCACCAGATTGTGCGGCCAGCCGCCGGGGTCGCAGGAAGATTTAACGCGCCGAATATCGCGCTCAATCTGCCGCCGTGTCTTTTCGTCTTTCAGGCGTTCAATCAATTGATCCACGCCGCCTTCGAGCGCCCACGGCGGATAAATGGCGATCATCATCGTGGCCGCCGCCGTGTAAGGAAACATGTCGAAATCCACACAAACGCCTTCGGTCACCGCCTGCCATTCCATTTTCAGCACGCGATCAATCTTCGGCCAATGCGCGCGCCCGACGGCTTCGTTGTGCGAATGATGCACCCGCACGCCGGTCTTTCTGGCTATGTCCAGTAATTCCTTGACCGCTGGAATCAGCGTTTCGCTCGATCCGCGAATGTGGCTGGTGTAAATGCCACAATTGGCCGCGACGACCTTAGCCAGTTCCATCAATTCTGCGGTTTCAGAATACATGCCCGGCGGATAAATCAATCCGGTCGAAAGCCCGAATGCGCCGTCTTTCATCGCCTGCTCGGTCATTGCGCGCATGGTTTTCATCTGCGAACGCGACGGCGCGCCTTTGGCCAATCCCATAGCCGAAATCCGAATCGGCCCATGCGGCGCAAGTGTGGCGATGTTCAGCAGCAAACCGTTTTCTTCCAACCGTCGCAGATAATCGCCCACGGTTTGCCAGCGCCAGTCAATTGGTTCCGGCGTCATCCAGGCATTGATGGCGCGCAAGGTCGCTTCGGCGGCGGCGTTGCCAATCGGCGCGCAACCCAAACCGCAATTGCCGACGATCGTGGTGGTGATGCCTTGCGAGACTTTGCAGCGCATCAGTTCGGCCTGTCGTTTGGGATCGAGCGGCAGGATCAAATCGGCGTGCGAATGCGGATCAATAATGCCGGGAATGACCGTCAGCTTTTTGGCGTTGATGACGCGGTGGGCTTCGGCGGGAAGTTTGCCGACAGCGGCAATGCGTTGACCGTTGATGCCGATGTCGGCGGGGAACGCAGGTTGGCCGGTTCCGTCAATGACTTGGGTGTTTTGGATGAGAAGATCGAACATCAGTCTGAATTGCTTAAAGTTGTTTTTGTCAGGAGTAATTGCGAATCAATGTGTGGCCATCTTCGCAGCAGAGACAACTTCGGAGCAATGCCTCCGGCGCGCTAATCTCCATCTAATCGTGACTTGATAGAATCCGCACCGCTTCATCATCCACACAATCTTTATAAAGTTATGCTGAAAACCAATTCGTTTCTGTTGGCGCTTTGCTTTGCCTTGCTGCTGCCGGCAAAAGGCACCGCGCAATCCGCGCCGCGTCAACTGGCGCTGGCCGACTGCGTCGAAAGCGCGCTGGCCAATCATCCACTGCTGAAAGCCGCGCAAACTCGCGTGCTGGGCGCGGAAGAGTTCAGCCGCTTCGTCGGCGTACGACCGAATCCGACCGTCACCGTGCAAACCGAAAACTGGCGCGCCTGGCAACAGCCTTCGTTTTCGATCAGCCGCGATCTTGACCTTTTTGTTTATGGCACGCAGCGGCTGGAAACCGCCGGCAAAGCCGCGCGCCGTCGCGAACTGGCCGAACGCCAAACAGGCGTGGCGCAGTCGGAAATTGACGTGATTCGCCGCCAACTGCGAACCGATATCACACGCAATTACTGGGCGGCGCTGCATGCGCAAACCCTGCTGGAAATTCTGGCTGAAAATCGTGGCGATCTGGATCAACTCGTCATTTACACAGGCACGCGCGTCCGTGAAGGTTTCGCCGCCGAAAGCGAATTGATCCGCGTCCGCCTGGAACAGCAAACCTTGATCGGTCAGGAAGCTTCGGCGACGCTGGCGCTGGAACGCGCCAAGCTGGAGTTGCTGAAGGCAATGGGCGAAAGCAATTTTGAACTGGGCTTTCGGCTCGTTGCGCCCGACGGCGCAGCCTCGCCGCTGCTCGCCGCAAGTCTTGATCAACTGCGCACCGAAGCTTTGCAAAAGCGCCCGGAACTCGTCCGCTTGCGCGCCCGCGTGGAAGCTGAACGCGCCAATCTGAATTTGCAACAGGCCAATGCCAAACCCGATTGGGAAGTCTCCGCTGGTTACAAACGCACAGGCGGTTACAACACCTACATCACCTACGTCACCGTGCCGCTACCCTTTTTCAACAAGAACCGCGCCGAAATTGGCCGCG
>CAZRXE010000429.1:0-3743 GCA_964603695.1 uncultured Heliomicrobium sp. | reverse complement strand
TTCGCGAATGGCCGATATGCTGCTCGACACGCAGTATTACAACGTCAACGATCCGCGCCCCTATGACGACACAGGCTGGACGCTCGGCCCGCTGCGCAACGTGAAAACCGTTCGTGTCAAAGACGGCAAAGTTCTGGAAGCGCCAATGACCTTGCTCAATGCGCCGGCCAAAGTCACTGGAAGTGTTGCCGGCGCGGGCAAAGCCGGTTACGTCATTAATCACAACGCTGAAAGCGCGCTGGCGCAGCTTCGCTTTCGCTTGAAGGACGTGAAAATCTCCGCCGCTGAAGATTCATTCAAAATCGGCGAACGCAGCTTCAATGCCGGTTCTTTCCTCATCAAAGCCGAAGGCAATCCGGCTGATTTGGCCGCGCGATTGGCAACAGAAGTCGCGGCGCTGGGCGTCAACGCAATGGCCGTGGACAAGCTGCCGGAAGTCGCGAGCCATCCGCTGGCCGTGCCGCGCATCGCGCTGGTTCACACCTGGACGAACACGCAAAACGAAGGCTGGTATCGTATCGAACTTGACCGGCTGGGCATTCCTTACGATTACATTTCGGATCATGTGCTACGCAACACGCCTAACCTACGCGACAAATGGGATGTCATCATCTTCGGGCCGGTCGGCGGCAGCGCACAGTCGCTGGTTCGCGGCATTCCCAATCGCGGAGAAAAAGATTCGCCGATTCCGTGGCAGAAATCCGATGTGACGCCGAATATGGGCCAGTCGCCCGATACGACCGCCGATATGCGCGGCGGAATGGGCGTGGTCGGCGTGGCCAACCTGCAAAAATTCATCGAAGGCGGCGGCTTGTTCGTCACCGTCGGTTCGAATGCCTCCATCCCGATTGACTTCGGTTTAACCGAAGGCGTTTCGATCCAGGAATCGCGCCAACTGCAAGCGCGCGGTTCGGTGATGAACGCCGGTTTCAGCGACCGCAAAAGTCCGATTGCTTACGGCTACGACGAACGGCTGGCTGTTTACTTCAATCAAGCGCCGCTGTTCCAGGTCGGCGGACTTGGCGGATTCGGCGGCGGTGGCGGTGGCGGTGGCGGTGGCCAACAGCAACAAGGCCGCGCAAGCGGGCGCGGCAGCGTGAACGATCCGGACGAAGTGCAAGGCCGTCCGGCACTGCCGCCCGCTCCGCCGCAGCGTCCAAGCACGGACGGCATTCCCGAAGAGTTCCGCGCGCAGTTGCAAGGTCAATTGCCGCCGCCCGAATTGCAGCCGCGCGTAGTGTTGCGCTTCGCGGCGGAAAAAGAATTGCTGGTCAGCGGCATGCTCGCCGGGGGGGCTGAACTCGCGGGCAAACCCGCCGTGGTTGACGTTCCCGTCGGCAAAGGCCACGTCGTGATGTTCGCCAACAATCCGATGTGGCGGCATCAAACGCACGGCAGCTTCGCTTTGCTCTTCAACGCGGCCTTGAACTTCGACCATTTGCACGTTGGCCGCCAAGCGCCGCGCAGAGGCAATTCACCTCAAGCCGGTCAAAACGGCGATCAGAATTGAGCTTGGTGATTGTCAGCCAAGTTTGAAAACAGATGCCACTGATTAGCACTGATCAAGACGGATCAATCCGTGCCAATCAGTGGCATTTCCATAATCCGAGTTCCACTTTGGTTAGTGGCTTGTCAGCGGCTTTGTCTGTTTTAGCAAGGTAGTTATACTTCCTGCCTCCAAGGAGGAATGTCATGCCAAGAATCGAAGATTTTTTTCAAATCGCCGACAACGCAGGAATACGTCTTGAGATTATCGAAGGACTTCCCGTGTGGGAGATGCTGCCGAATCTAACGCATCAAAAAACAATTGATAGAGTGAGGGACAGTTTCAAACACGCGGAACATATCAACGGCGGCTGCGAGTGCCTGCATTACGCCGACCTGCACATCAAATTCCCGGATGGGTCGGACAAACGCCCGGATGTTTCCATCTTTTGTCGCGAACCGAGTGAAACGGAATCCGCCGTCACGGAAGTCCCCGAAGCCGTGATTGAAATCATCAGCAAAGGCTACGAGAAAAAAGACCTGGAACTTGGGCCGCCGTTTTATCTGGGGCAAGGCGTCAAGGATGTGATTGTTTACGATCCTTACACGCGGGTGACGAAGCATTTCGATGCGTTGGGCAAACGCGAATACTCCGGGATGGCGACCGTGACCTTGCATTGCGGATGCGAAGTCACACTGTAAAGGAAAACGGCGGCTCACACAGAGCCGCCGTTTTCATTTCCGCATTGCGCCGTCAGTCTATTTGCCGTGCAACTGGCTGTAATGCGCAAAGAACCAATAGGTGATTCCCGCCCACACGGCCAGGTTGACCAGCGAAATAAGCAAACCCAGCGTTTTGACTTGCGGGCTGCGTTTGCTGCTGCCTTTTTTGCCGTACATCAGCATCACGAAGAGCAATCCCACCACGATCCAGAAAAACAGCCGGATGCCGTGATCGAGCAGACCGGCGTTGGCGATGTATTTGTTGACCTGCCAGACGGTCAGCAAAAGGGTGAGACCGATTCCAACCAGCGCCGCAATCGGCGGCGTGTAGTTTGCCGGCAGTGTCGCGCCGCCAACTCCGCCGTGGGCCGTATTGAGTTTGCTGTTGGAATAGCTGTAGGCGAAGTAAATCACCAAACCGATGGACATCCAGTCAATCAGGCGAATCCAGGTATCGAGCGGCAGGCTGTTCATCAAATACGCCGCCGAAAGCACCGTGCAGATGGGAATGATCGGCGAAAGCGGCACTTTGAACGGGCGATGCATCGTCGGATTGGTTTCGCGCAGGATGATAATGCCCGTGCCGACAATGACGAAAGCAAAGAGCGTTCCGATGCTGACCAGTTCGCCCAGCAAACTGATCGGAACCAGTCCCGCCAGAATCGCCACAATCGTTCCGGTGATGGCCGTGGTGATGTGTGGCGTTTGATATTTCGGATGGACTTTGGCCGCCCAGGTCGGCAGCAAACCGTCTTTGGACATCGAATAAAACACGCGCGGCTGGCCCATCACCATCACCACCATCGTCGAACTCAAACCGAGTACCGCGCCGACTTTGATGATCGTCGGGAAAACTTTCAGAACCGTTCCCATTGTTGTGCCCTGCGCCTGCTGCAAGGCGGCATCAACGGCCACGGCAATTGGCGCAGCGGCGTTGGTCAGCAGCTTGTAATCCACTAAGCCGACCATAATCCCCGCCACCAGCACGTAAAGTACGGTGCAGATTGCCAGCGAACCGATGATGCCGACAGGCATGTCTTTTTGCGGATTCTTCGCTTCCTGCGCAGCGGTGGAAACAGCGTCAAAGCCTATGTACGCAAAAAAGATGACCGCCGCGCCCGTAATGACGCCGCCGAAACCGAACGGCATAAACTCCGCACAACCCGGCGTGCCTGGCGTGCAACCCAAGCCCATATTGGCTTTGTTGACATATCCGATGCCGGCGATGATGAACAATACGACGACCAACATTTTGACCAGCACAATCACTGAATTGAACGAAGCCGATTCCTTGATGCCCTTGATGAGCAGCAGCGTCACACCGATGGAGATGATTAAGCCCGGCAGGTTGACGATTCCTCTCGCTTGGCTTCCATCCGCCAGTGTTAAAACCGTCCACGGCCCTGCGGTTAATTGCGCGGGGAAGATGATGCCGAAGTCTTTCAGCAAACTGACCAGATATCCTGACCAACCGACGGCCACAGTTGCCGCGCCGAAAGCGTATTCCAGGATCAAGTCCCAGCCGATGATCCAGG
>CAZRXE010000428.1:0-3191 GCA_964603695.1 uncultured Heliomicrobium sp. | reverse complement strand
GGGCTGTATTTTCATCCGCTGCCGAAACCGATTCGTTTGCTGGAAACGCGCGCTGGTCTGAGCGGTTGTTTTGCTTCGGGCGCGGCGATTGCGGGCGGCGTGGACACAGCTCAGCAAGCGCGCCTGACTTGCGACGGCGTAACCATCCCGGCAGCGGCGCTGGCGGTTGTCGGCAATGCCACCACTGTCGGCCCTCAAACCGGCGGCTACCTGACGCTTTTCCCGGCGGATGCGGCAAGGCCACTGGCGGCGAGTTCAAATTACGGTGTGAACCAGATTGTGAACGCTCCCTTCACTGTCGGGCTGTCCGCGTCCGGTCAATTCAAAATTTACTCCTTCGCCACGACAGGGTTGGTGATTGACCTGCTGGGTTATTTCAGCGCGGAAGCTTCGGATGTAAATGGTGCCGGTCTGTTGTTCAACGCCTTGCCCAAACCCGTCCGCCTGCTGGAAACGCGCGCCGGATTGACTGGATGTTTCACGCCGGGCGCGGCCATCAACAGCGACAGTGTTTTCACTCAACAGGCGCGCGGACAATGCAACGGCGAAACCATTCCGCCGGCGGCGCTGGCGGTGACAGGCAATGTCACGGTGGTCAATTCAAACGGAGGCTTCCTGACGCTCTGGCCGAGCAATGCGACTCAACCGACCGTTGCCACATCGAACTTCAATGTCGGTCAGATTTTCAACCGGCACTTCACCGTCGGTTTGGGCACGACCGGGCCGGATGCCGGCGCATTCAAACTCTATTCACGGTTCACAACCGACGTGGTGATTGATCTGGCGGGTTACTTTGCGCCTTAGCCGGCCTCGATTCCCTGGCCTTGCTTTTTTAGTCGGCGACAATTTTCATAAGCAAGCATCACTTCCAAGAAAAAAGGAGAAGAGAAATGAACCGATTGTTTACTTTTGTCGCGGTTCTGTGCGCATCCGCATTGATTGCCTTTGCGCAAGATCCGCTGAAAACCCTGCCCAAAAATTACAAGCTCGAATTCGAGAACGAATGGGTCAAAGTCGTGCGCGTCCATTACGGCGCGAAGGAAAAGCTCGCCCCGCACGATCACGCCGAAACGGCGGCGGCGTATGTTTACTTGAACGACAGCGGCCCGGTCGCATTCAAACACATCGGCCTGAGTTACGGCGCGGTGACGCGCCCGGCGGTCAAAGCCGGCAGCTTTCGCCTCTACAAAGCCGTCAAGGAAGTTCACGAAGTCGAAAACCTGAGCGACATGCCCAGTGATTTTTTGCGTATCGAATTCAAAACCGAACCCGTCAATGCCAACAGTCTGCGCGGCAAATTCTTCCGCGAAGACGCTCCGGCAGGCGAAAACCTGGCGAAGGTGCAATTCGAGAACGAACAAATCCGCGTCACGCGATGGGTCATCGCGCCGGGCAAAAAAGCGGACATCGCCGCCGCCGAACCGGTTTTGTTGATTGCCTTGACGCCCGCGAAGTTCAAAACCACGGACGCCAAAAAGAAAACCGCCAAACTGACGCTGGAACCCGGCAAGGCCGGCTGGCTGGTCGCCGGACAACAACAGCAATTCGAGAATGTTGGTGATGGCCCGGCGGAATTGCTACGATTCGATCTCAAAACCAAACCGATCAAAGCAACCCTAAACTCGAAGGAAAAACCTCACGCGCATCCGCACGAGTGAGGCGAATGACTTTCGAAATCCAATTTCCCGATGATGAACCACTTTATTTCCCGTCTTCTTTTCCTGTTGATGTTGGTCTCCGCCGGTTCCGCCTTCGCGCAGGAAAGCTCGCTCACCGGACGCATCAGCGATGCGCGTGGCGCAGCCGTCAGCGGAGCGCGCATCACCGTCGCCCACGGCAAACAATCAGTCAGTGCAACCACGAGCGAAGACGGAAAATTCACGCTGCGACTTGCGCCCGGCGAATACGAATTGCGCGTAACGGCGAGCGGTTTCGCCAATCACACGCAACGTTTGACCGTCAGCGCAGCCGCCGACTTGAACATCACGCTGCAACCGGCGTCATTGGCCGAAACCGTGACGGTGACGGCCACGCGCACCGAAGTGCGGTTGAGCGATGCGCCGGCCAGTGTTTCCGTGCTGGACGGCAAAGATGTTAACCACGCAGCAGCGCAAACCGTTGACGATTTGCTGCGGCAAGTTCCCGGCTTCAGCATTTTTCGCCGGTCGAGCAGCGTGGTCGCCAATCCGACGACGCAAGGCGTCAGTTTGCGCGGCGCGGGCGCAACCGGTGCAAGCCGCACATTGGTGATGACCGACGGTGTGCCGCTCAACGATGCCTTCGGCGGTTGGGTCTACTGGGATCGCGTGCCGCGCGCGGCGGTGGATCGAATCGAAGTCGTGCGCGGCGGTTCGTCGGATTTGTACGGCTCAGACGCCCTGAGCGGCGTCATCAACGTGCTGACGCGCCCGTCCAGCCGCGTCGTCAACGCCGAAGCCGGCTACGGCACGCGCGACACTTCGGACGTGACATTTTTTGCCGCCGACAAATGGCGCGGCTTCGGCGCGGCCATTTCCGGCGAAGCTTTCCGCACGGACGGCTACTTCACGATTGCGCCGAACATTCAAGGCACGGCGGATGATCGCGCGGCCTCGAAACATCGCTCGCTGAATTTGCGGTTCGGTTACGACTGGTCGCCGGAAAACGCCGTGTTTGTGCGCGGCGCGCTGTTTGACGAAGACCGCAAGAACGGAACCGTGCTGCAAATCAACGACACGGCCAACGAATCCGTAGCCACGGGCGGACGCTTCCGCACACCGGACGGCAGCAATTGGAACCTGACTGTGTTCGCCAATCAGCAGCGGTATCACCAGACCTTTTCCACCGTCGCGGCCAATCGAAATTCCGAAGCGTTGAACCGCTTGCAATTCGTGCCTTCGCGCGATGCGGGCGCATCGCTGAGCTGGTCGCGGCTGAGTTTTGAAAAACACCTGCTGGTGGCCGGATTCGATGTGCGCGGCGTGCGCGGCAGAAGCGATGAGACGGCAATTGCCAATGCTCGCGCGACGACCTTCGTCAGTTCCGGCGGACGCCAACGCCGCGCGGGATTTTTCATTCAGGATTTGTTCAACATCAGTGCGCGCTGGCAACTTTCGGTCAACGCGCGTTACGACCATTGGCGCGATTCGTCCGCGTCTTCGGTTTCGCGCAACCTGACGACCGGAGCCGTCACGCCGCGCGTCTTCCCTGCC
>CAZRXE010000427.1:0-3984 GCA_964603695.1 uncultured Heliomicrobium sp. | reverse complement strand
ACCTTGCCTGAGAGCGCCTCCGCAGACTAACAGCCTGCAGTACACCTTATCTTTACAATTCGATGGTTTGGCGTTCGCGGCGGTAATTGGCCTTGCCGTTTTTGGGTCCAAGAACGTCTTCGCGGAGTTGGCGCATCTCGGCTTCGGTTTCGCTGAGTTTGCCAAGTACTTCATCCACGGCGATGCGCAAATCCACTGTGGCGGCGACCAGACGATAAAGGGAAAAGGCAATCACGCCGAATTCAATCACCAGGGCAGCGATAAAGAATTTGAAAAGCAAGCGAACACTCCTTCCGCAATCCAGCAGATAAAAACCGATGGGAAAAACTGCCGGCCTGCCTTTGTGCGGTTCCGGCTTCGGAGAGGCACGCTTTTGAGGAAAGCAGGACAACGAATAGGGATTGCGGCTGCTTTGCTGCCGCAGCGTCGGGATCGGTTGCCCTGCACAACAGCAGTTTTGCGTTTGAGTCACTTCACTGCCTTGACAGCATTCGGTTCAGGTCAGAGAATCCGCGCGTTCTTTCTTCAATCATCAACAAGCATTTACATCCAAGAGGTCGCCGCAAGATGCCCGAAATTGATTACGACTTGGCGCGGTTCTTCGCTTGGGCGCGGGCCAAAGCTTACGCCGAATTCGAGCGCCGCCTTAAAGCCGATCCTTCGCTTGATCCGAACTGGGTTTTCTCGGACATCATGCAGGAGCTTCTGGCCGAATATCGCCGCACGACAAATTCCGGCGAGCAATCAACAGCGCAAACCGAATAAGGAGACATTAGGACCGCCGACCGTTTCAGCCACTCCACTTATCTGATTCGCAGACGCATTCTTTCCCTGCTCGGCGGGAAGTTTGAAATCTACGACCCGGCGGGCAATGTGGCGCTCTTTTCCAAAATGAAAGCCTTCAAGTTGAAGGAAGACATTCGTCTGTATACCGACGAAACCATGACCGCCGAATTGATCTCGATTCAAGCTCGAAAGATTCTGGATTTTTCCGCCGCCTACGACGTTGTTGACAGCGCGACAGGCCGCAAAATCGGGGCGTTGAAGCGGAAAGGCTGGAAATCATTGATGCGCGACGAATGGATCATCATGGACGCGAATGACAACGAAATCGGTGGGATTCAGGAAGACAACGCCTTTGTCGCTTTCATCCGGCGGTTTGTAACCAATCTGATTCCGCAAACGTTTAACGTTCAGTTGGGCGGCCAGCCGGTCGCCGAATTCAAACAAAACTTCAATCCCTTCGTGAGCAAGCTGACGCTGGATTTTTCGCTCGACGTGCAGCGCCGTCTGGATCCTCGATTGGGCATTGCCGCCGGCGTATTGCTTTGTGCTATTGAAGGAAAACAGGAAGGCTGACCCTACGCTCCCGAGATTTAAGAACACATGACTACCCACCCCTCCACGGAAACTTCTTTACGCCTGACACCTATTCAATGGCTGATTTGCGTCATCGCGGTCATCGGCTTCGCTTTCGATACCTATGAATTGCTGATGTTGCCGCTGGTCTTGGGACCAGCGGTTGAAGCCTTCAGCGGGTTGAAAGCCGGAACGCCGGAATACGGAAAGCTGCTGGCGCATTGGCGCGATTTGTTGTTTTACGTGCCGGCGGTTTGCGGCGGCATCTTCGGCCTGCTCGGCGGATATTTGACCGACCGGCTGGGGCGGCGGCGCGTGTTGACCTGGAGCATTTTGGTTTATGCCTTTTCGGCATTGGCGGCGGGCTTTTCGACTTCCCTGTCAATGCTTTTGTTTTTTCGCTGCACGACTTTTGTTGGCGTGTGCGTGGAATTCGTGGCGGCGGTGGCCTGGCTGGCTGAATTGTTTCCCAACCCAACGCAGCGTGAAAAAGTACTTGGCTACACACAGGCGTTTTCCAGTCTGGGCGGCGTGATGGTCAGCGGAATGGCGTATTTGATCGCCGGGTCGGTCACGTCCTTTCCGGCCATTTACGGACGTCACGAAAATTGGCGCTACCTGCTGATTTCCGGCTTGATCCCGGCCATTCCGCTGATGGTCATTCGGCCTTTCCTGCCGGAATCTCCGGTCTGGGCGGAAAAGAAAGCCGCCGGCACGTTGAAGCGTCCGAGCATTGCCGAAATCTTCCAACCGGCGTATCGCAAAACGACCATTGTCTCGGCGCTGATGTTCGCGTGCAGTCTGGGCATCGCCTTCGGCGCAATTCAGCAATTGCCGCAAATCGTGCCGGGTCTTCCGGAAGTCGCCTCATTGCCCAGACCGGCGCAACAGCCGATTGTCGCGGCGGTGCAATGGTGGCAGGAAATGGGAGGTCTGGTCGGACGCTTCGTGTTGGCGGGTTTGGCGCTGGTGATTGTCAGCCGCCGTTGGTTGATTCGGTTTTTCCAGATTCCCGGTTTGATTGTCGTTCCTCTGGTCTTTCTTTACCCGGCAGTGAGCAATCTGGGCGGGTTGAAAGCGGGCATCTTTTTCGCCGGCTTGTTCACGGTGGCGCAGTTGAGTTTCTGGGGCAATTACCTGCCCCGCGTTTATCCCACGCATTTGCGCGGCACAGGCGAAAGCTTCGCGGCCAACGTCGGCGGGCGCATGATCGGCACTGCCGCCGTGCTGCTGACCACGCAACTGACCAAGGTCATGCCGGGCAATGTCACCACCAAGCTTTCTTACGCGGCGGCGACTGTAGCCGGCCTGATTTACGCGCTGGGCCTGGTGCTGAGCTTCTTCTTGCCGGAACCGCAGAAGGAAGAGCTGCCCGAATAACCGCAACTTGCGTTCACCGCGAACGGGTTTTAGGATTTGCGCGGTTTCGGCTCCCCTGCCGAACCTAACATCAAACAATTCACTGACCGCAAGGAGTTTCGAGAAGAACGATGAAAAGACAACTTTCCGTAATCGTAGTGTTGCTGGCTGTCGTGGGATTGATTGCCGTTGGCGCGAGCGCGCAAACCAAAGGCAAAGCGCCCGCCAAAGGAAAAGCCGGCGCGGGCAAAGCCGTGGACGCCGCCGCCATTTACAAACAACAATGCGCCAAATGCCACGCGGCGGACGGCAAAGGCATTGAAAGCCTGGAACCGCCCGATATGACCAAAGCCGACTGGCACGCCAAAACCACCGATCAACAAATCCAAGCCGCCATCAAAGAAGGCAAAGGCATTATGCCTGGCTTCGGCGAAACGCTTTCCGCTCCGCAAATTTCGGCGCTGGTGAAATTTGTCCGAACGCTAAAAAAGGCCGAGTAGCAGCAACGCCGGCGTTTCAAAAAACTGGGTAGACGAAATAAGGTCGCCGGCTTGTATGCTGGCGACCTTTTGATGTGTGGCACTACCGAACTGATTCAGCGATTCGCAGCATCGCTTCCAGACTGTGTCCCACATCGTCGTCCGTCGTTGCCCAGGAAGAAACGCTGATGCGCATGGCGGTTTTGCCTTGCCAGACAGTGCCGCCACACCAGCAAGTCCCGTCCGCTTGAATACCGGCAATCACCCGCCGCGTGGTTTCCGCATCGCCGAAAGACACCAGGACTTGATTGAGTACCACATCATTGAGAATTTCATAGCCCGCCTGCCGCAAGCCTTCCGCGAAGCGCATGGCGTGAAGGCAGGCGGTTTCGATCATCTCTGCCAGCCCGCTGCGTCCCAGCGATTTCAACGCCGCCCAGACTTCCACGCCGCGCGCGCGGCGCGAAGATTCAGGCGTGTGATGCATTGGCTCACGCATTTCCCCTGTCGGAAGATACGCCGCGCTGACGGACATCGCCGCGCGCAAGGCCTGCGGGTAACGCACGAACGCCAATCCACAGTCATAAGGCACGTTCAGCCATTTGTGTGCATCCGTCGCCCAGGAATCGGCTTCGGCAAAACCTTTTGCCAGATGCGCGTAATGACTGCTCGCCGCCGCCCATAAACCGAAAGCGCCGTCCACGTGAACCCAGGCATCAGCTTTATGCGCCAGATCGCAGAGTTCCGCTGCTGGATCGAATGCGCCGGAATTCACGTTGCCCGCTTG
>CAZRXE010000426.1:0-5476 GCA_964603695.1 uncultured Heliomicrobium sp. | reverse complement strand
GCATTGACTTTGCCCGATCCGGTGATGCCTACGTGGTCGCGGCGAACTTTGACCGGACGGCGGCGGAAATACTCCAGCCCTTTGCGACCGACCAAAACCAACTCCACATCCTTGTCTTCGTTCTGGCGAATGAAATCCTGCGCGGCTTTGACCAGGTTGGTATTGAACCCGCCGCACAAGCCTTTGTCGGAAGTGACCAACGCCAACAGCACACGTTCCTTGCGGCTTTCCAATTCGCGGTCGTGGCCGGTCAGCAGCGGATCGTTGTAATCCGGCGCGCGTCGTGCGGCATCACCCAAAATCTGCATCATCTTGGTCGTGTAAGGACGCGAAGCCGTCACGCGCTCAGTGGCACGGCGCAAACGAGCAGCCGAAACCATTTTCATGGCTTTCGTAATCTGCCGCATGTTTTTGACGGCGCGAACGCGCCGCCGTAAGTCTTGTAAGCTAGGCATAGTGGTTGGTGATTGGTAGTCGGTGGTTGGTGGCCGGCCTTGAAACCAACCACCAGCCACCAACCACCGATTACGCGTTAGCGCCTTTAGCCTGCGCGCTGTAACGTTTCTTGAATTCTTCCAGAGTCGAAGTCAGCGTCTTTTTGACATCGTCGTTGATCTGCTTTTTGTCGCGCAACGCGGCAAGCAACCCGCTGCCGCCTGCATCGAGAAACTTCAGTAATTCGGCCTCGAAGTGGCGCACTTGCGCGACCGGCACATCGTCCACGAAACCGTTGGTCGCCGCCCACACGATGACCGTTTGTTTTTCGACATCCATCGGCACGTATTGATCCTGCTTCAGGATTTCGGTCAAACGCTGGCCGCGTCCAAGCTGGCGTTGCGTGGCGGCGTCGAGATCGGAACCGAATTGCGCGAAGGCTGCCAGTTCGCGGTATTGCGCCAATTCCAGGCGCAACGTGCCGGCCACTTGCTTCATCGCCTTGATTTGCGCGTTGCCGCCCACGCGGCTGACGGAGTTGCCGACGTTGATCGCCGGGCGAATGCCGGAGTTGAACAAATCGGATTCAAGGAAGATTTGGCCGTCGGTGATCGAAATCACGTTCGTCGGAATGTACGCGGAAATGTCGCCCGCCTGCGTTTCAATCACGGGCAAGGCCGTCAAGCTGCCGCCGCCGCGCGCATCGCTGTATTTCGCCGAACGCTCCAGCAAGCGCGAGTGCAGGTAGAACACGTCGCCCGGATAAGCTTCGCGTCCCGGCGGACGGCGCAACAACAAGGAGATTTCGCGATAAGCCGCCGCGTGCTTCGACAAGTCGTCGTAAATGCACAGCACTGCTTTGCCACGATCCATAAAGTATTCGCCGATGGCGCAACCGGCATACGGCGCGAGGTATTGCATCGCCGCCGGTTCCGAAGCCGAAGCCGTGACGATAATGGTGTAACCCATCGCGTCGTTGCGTTCGAGCGTGGCTTGCACCTGCGCCACTGTCGAAGCCTTCTGGCCGATGGCGACGTAAACGCAAATCACGTCCTTGCCGCGTTGATTGATGATGGTGTCAATGGCGACGGCGGTTTTGCCTGTCTGACGGTCGCCGATGATGAGTTCGCGCTGTCCGCGTCCGATGGGAACCATTCCGTCAATCGCTTTCAAACCGGTTTGCATAGGCTCTTTCACCGGTTGACGGTCAACAATGCCGGGGGCGATGCGCTCAACCGGCATAAAGTTCTTGGTTGCAACCGGGCCTTTGCCGTCCATCGGCTGACCCAGCGCATTGACCACGCGGCCCAGCATCGCGTCGCCGGCGGGGACTTCGATAATGCGTTTGGTGCGTTTGACGATGTCGCCTTCCTTGATCGCCTGATAATCGCCGAGCAACACCGCGCCGACTTTGTCTTCTTCCAGGTTCAGCGCCAAGCCTGACGCGCCTTTGTCGAATTCCAACAACTCGCCGGCCATGACTTTTTCCAGGCCGTGAATTTCCGCAATTCCGTCGCCCACTTTAATGACCGTGCCAACTTCGTCCACGGTCACGCCGGCGTCGAAGTTCTCGATTTGCTGCCGGATAATTTTACTGATCTCGTCCGCTCTGATTTCGTTTGCCATATTCACTCCAGGAGGGGTTTAAGCGTTGGCGCTCATCAATTTCTGTTTCATCTGCGCCAGTTGGGTTTTGATCGAACCGTCATACACCAGACTGCCGATGCGCGTCACCACGCCGCCGATCACCGATGGGTCCGTGCGGAATTGCAACCGCACATCCTTGCCCGTGGCCGCTTTTAATTTGTCGCGGAGCATCGTTTTTTCCGCGTCGCTGATTTCGCGCGCGGTCGTCACTTCCGCCGAAACGATGTTCGTGCGTGCATCCAGTTCGCGCGACAAGGCGCGCAAGACTTGATCCAGATTGTGCAAGCGGGAATTGACCAGCAAGAGTTGCAGGAAATTGTTGCTGGTCTGGCGCAATTGCAAACGCGCCAGCAATTCATTCAACACGCCGCGTTTGCGTTCCAGCGAAAGCACAGGGCTGGCGAAAACGTCGCGCAACTGTCCGTGCTGCGACATCATCCCGGAAAATTGATTCAATTCGGCGGCGACTTCGTTCATTTCGCCGCGCGCGGTGATGACATCGGCCAGCGCGCGAGCGTAGCGATTGGCAATGGTGGTGACACTCATAACATTTTCCAGTTTCCATTTGTCATCGGCGATTTGTCATTGGAATCAGAGCCAGTTTGCCCCAATGGCAAATGACAATTGAAAAATGACAAATGGAAAATCTTCTAACTCACTTTCGACATTTCCTCGCCCATTCGCTTCAGCAATTGAGCGTCGTCTTCCGGCTTCAATTCGCGGCGGATGATCTGTTCAGCCAAATCCACCGATTTCGTCGCCGCGAATTCGCGTAATTCGGACATGGCGATTTGCTTGGCGGCTTCGATTTCGCGTTGCGCCGTGGCGCGAATCTTTTCGGCGTCGCGCACGGCTTCGGCCTGCAAACGCTCGCGTTCGGCGGTGGCTTCGCGCTGCGCCTGCGCTTTGATTTCGGCCACTTCGGAATCCAGCCGTTTCAATCGCGCATCAAGCTCTGCCATTTTGGCCGTAGCGGCTTCTTTTTCTTTTGCGGCCTGCTGCAAGGTGGCGCGGACTTCAGCCAGCCGGTTGGCGAAAAACTCTTTGGCCGGTTTGCGGATCAGGTAAAACATGATCCCTAGAAAAATGACCAGATTGACGAGCTTGGCGATTGCCGGATTGACGCCTCCGCCGGCCAGCAAAGGCAGCGGAACGTTTGAAAAAAAGGCGGGAACAAACAGCGCGAACGAACAGAGTTGATTGGTGCGGATCATGCGTCTCAATTGCCTCCGGCGCTGACTGGGCGATGCAAAATCTGGGAAGAGATGACGGCGGCCATCGCGCGCGCTTCTCCTTCCAGGTTTTGTTTGGCCGTTTCGGTTTGTTTGGTGAACTCCTCGCGCACGGCGGCGATTTGCGCGGCGGTTTCCGCTTTGACCTGCGCGATGGTCGCTTGCCGCGCGGTCATTGCTTCGCGGCGCTGCGATTCCATCGCCTGATATGCTTCGGCGCGCGCTGCCTGCAATTGCTGCTCGTAACGGGTCAGCCGCTCTTCGTAGGTCTGAAGCAACTGCTTCGCCTCCACCAAGCGCCCAGCTCCCAACCGCTCGCGTTCATCCAACACCTGATTAATGGGTTTGAACAACGTGCGATTTAAAATGAAGATCAATAGAAAGATGGAAATAAAGACAACCAGAAACGATCCATCAATGCTCAGTACACTACCTGCCAAGGCTAAGACGATCACGGCCGGATTCGCCACTCCTCTCAAAAAAGTTTCGCTCTACAGTCTGCGATTGCTGAAAATACTGCGTGGATTTAAGGCGGGATAAGTAGCACATCATTTCACAAGGTGTCAATTCATACTCCGCGCGCTCGGACGCACCACGCTGAGCCTAAACGCATTTACGTTGCTTGCAGTCGCGTTTTTCGGCGTGGTGATGAGCCAGGCTGAGGCAGGACGAAAGCCAATCAGTTCCAGTTCTGTTCCAGCTTGTGTTCCAGTGGGCGGCTTGCATTTTCGAGCGGATTTGCAGGCCGTCTGCGCTTCGGAAAGATCGAACGTGAGCGCGTTCGACTTCCCTACCAAACACCCGCGAGATACGCGCGCGGATGAAGGTTGCGAAATGATAGCAAAAACTTCCAGCCTTTTCCTCTCGCACTTCTCGCCATTTCCATAAGGAGTTTTTGAAATGGCGCAAGTCTTGGCATTCAACAAACAATCGCAACAGCAAATCAAAGACGTTCACGAAGCCGTGAAGAGTGCGAAAACGAAAATGCACCCCATTGCGCTGGTCGTGATGTGTGTAGCCGCGCTTTTCATTATTCTGGCCGCTGGTTATACCTGGTGGCACAATTACGAACTCTTCAGCCGTGGCACTTCATCGAAGATCATCGCCGCCTTCCCTGCTACGCTTCTCGATGGCTCGCTTGTCCTGCTCATTCCTGCCGCAATCTGGTGGTTTGTGTCACCGCTTCAACGAACCATTGCGGGCATTTCCCATGTTGTGCTTTTCCTGATCGTTGGCTTTCATACGGTGCTCAATAATTCGCTTCACACTGGCGAACCGTTGAACGCTGGCATGAAGGCTTATCTACAAGTCGGCATCTATGCTTCCTTCCTGCTCGTTTTGGGCATCTGGATTTTGCTGATTCATTTTGACAGCCGCGTAAAGCAGCATGAAGACGAAGCCAGATTGAACGAGCGCGCGGCGACAAAAGCGCATGAGCTTGGCGTGAAGGCCAAAGAGTTTGAGCTTGAACAGACGGAAGCTGACCTTGAATTTGAGATGGCCAAAGCTCGCGCGCTTCACAATGCCCGAATGAAAGCCTACGGCAGCGAGGAAGTTGTTTCCGCCTTCGTTGAGTACGAACAGCAAGCCGCGTTGATCGAAGCGCGAGACATCAAAGGCTTACTCCCAAAAGCCTAAAGCCGATGAGTGCGGCGAACTCATCGGCGCGAATCTCACAGACCGCGCCAAATGCGCCGTTTCTGGCCAGCCAGAAAAGCCAGGGCAATGCAATTGAACCCGCCGCCTCAGTTGAGTCTCTGGCCAGCCAGAAACGTGACGAAAAAGCCATCGAGAAAACCGCTTCTCTGGCTGGCCAGAAAAAACAAACTCTGGCCAGCCAGAAATGTGAAGTAAAGGCCGTCAAAGTGAAAGCATCACAAGGGAGTGGTCAGAAATCGAAGACGGTCAAAATCAACGGTCTGACCTTCCGCGTAAGGCTCAGTGATCGCGGCTATCGGGTGATGTTGCTGACGGTCGAAGAAGGCCGACAGCGTGAACCTTATTTGGTTTCATTGCGTCGCTCGGAGTGGCAAGCCGTCGAAGACGATAAGCCCGCATTCCTGGTAAAAGTGAAAGAGAAACTTTGCCAGCGAATCGCAAAAGCCGCTGACGGTGAAAGAGGCAAGCTGCAATCATTACTCGCGATGTTCGCAGCTTGATTC
>CAZRXE010000425.1:0-4743 GCA_964603695.1 uncultured Heliomicrobium sp. | reverse complement strand
TTCCGGCGCACGATGCCGCGACGGTGGAATTCACCGGCTTCAATCTGAACGAAGGCGCGAACCAATGCGTGATTCAGGTGGAAGGCGACAACTTTCCTTTCGACAACAAATTCCATTTCACCTTGCGCCGCGAAGAGCAGTTGAAGGCTTTGCTGATTGAAACCGCCGGTCGTGGCCGCAGCGAAAGCTTTTACCTGCGCAGCGCGCTGACCACTGGCGAAAATCTGCCGTTCAATCTGGAAGTTAAAACCGCCGGTTCCGTCAGCCCGACGGAAATCGGCAAGTATCGCGTGGTGATTGTGAATGACGCTGTTGTGAATCCGGCACTGGCGACGAGCCTTATCAAATTTGTCGAAAGCGGCGGTGGATTGATTTTGGCCGCCGGGCCGCACACCGACGCGACGACGTTCAATCAGGCGTTTGCGAACGCGGCTCCGGCCAAGCTGGAATCCGTGGCTCAGTTGCGCGGCGATTACGTGACGATGAGCGAGATCAAAACCGATCATCCGGTCTTTGAAGTCTTCCGCCAAAGCGGGCGGCTGGCTTCGGCGCGCGTGTTCGGCTACCACAAAGCCGTGCCGCGCGAAGGCGCTGCCGTGCTGGCGCGGTACGAAGACGGCAACCCGGCCTTGATCGAAGCCACGCAAGGCACGGGCAAAATGCTGATGTTCACTTCCACCTTCGACGCCAGTTGGAACGATCTGCCGCTGACGCCGCTTTTCCTGCCGCTGGTGCGGCAAATGACGCGCTTTTTGGGCGAACGCGAAACGCGCGCCTGGAACCCCATTGGCCAGACCTTCACCGTGGCGGCGGCCAAAGACGGTTCCTTGCCCGCCGTTGATTCGCCCGCCGGCGAACGCCTGACCGAGCGCAAACAAACCGCCACCGGCGAATTGATCGTCAACGCCAAAGAGCCTGGTTTTTACCGCCTGCGTTACCCGGACAAAGCGGATTTCGCAGCGGTCAATGTGGACACCAAAGAATCCGACTTGAGCAAGATGAACGTGGATGAGTTCATTACTTCAGTGACGGGAGCCGCGCCGAACGCGCAAACCGCGACCGCCGCGAACGAAAAGCTGACCAACGAAGAGGTCGAATCCCGTCAGCGCGTTTGGTGGTGGTTACTGGTGGTGGCGCTGCTGCTGTTTTTGACCGAAGCGATTTTGTCGCGGCGAACCCGTATGGCGAAAGTGATCGGATAAAAGTACTGATTATCAGCAAGTCGCGAAACCCGTCTTCTTGAAGTCGTTTCGTGACTTGCCAATGGATTGGCAGAGATTTTCAAGTCCATCCTTTGCCCTCACAGTGTTGCGCGAACCCGTTGGCCATTACGGGCGGATCGTGCAAAATAACGATTAGATAGTCTTACCAACAGGCGCGGACAGGAACCGTGACGAGGGGATATTTTCCGATCTGCGACTGCATCAACGTTCTGAAATGAAAGCGATGAAACCTGTCTGCAAAATAATTGCGTTGCTGTGTTTTGTGTTTGCTCTGTGGCCGTTGTGCAAATTGCCGGGCGCGATTGCCGTGCAATTAAATCGGGCGGATCAGGCAAATCAGGCCGGCAAAGTGGATTTCGTGCGCGACATTCAACCGATTCTGCAAACGCATTGCGTCGGTTGCCACGGCCCGCAAAAAGCGATGTCGCAGCTTCGGCTGGACAACAACAAGAGCGCCGCGCGCGTGATCGCGCCGGGCAACGCCAAAGCCTCGCGCCTGTTGCATCGCGTCCTGGGCGAAGACGGCGAAGACCGCATGCCCAAAGGCGGCGCGCCTTTGAAGCCAGAACAAATCGAATTGCTGCGCCGCTGGATTGACGAAGGCGCGGTCTGGCCGGATGGGGAGGCCGTGGGAAATGGGAGCCCAACGCATTGGGCGTTCATCGCGCCAAATCGCCCTGCGTTGCCGGCGGTCAAAAACGCTGCCTGGGTGCAAACGCCGGTTGACCATTTCATTCTGGCGGAGCTTGAAAAGCGTGGTCTGACGCCCGCGCCCGAAGCCTCGAAAGAAACGCTGATTCGCCGCCTCTGTCTGGATTTGACCGGGTTGCCGCCGACGCCGAAAGAGATTGACGACTTTCTGGCCGACACCTCGCCGAACGCCTATGAAAAGCTGGTGGATCGTTTGCTGGCTTCGCCGCATTACGGCGAACGCTGGGGGCGCTGGTGGCTGGACGCCGCGCGCTACGCCGACACCAACGGTTTTGAAAAAGACCGCGACCGTTCCATCTGGCCTTATCGCGATTGGGTCATCAAATCGTTCAATGCCGACAAGTCTTTCGATCAATTCACCATCGAACAAATCGCGGGCGATCTGTTGCCGAATGCAACTGTCGAACAACGCGTCGCCACGGGATTTTTGCGCAATTCGATGCTCAACGAAGAAGGCGCGGTTGACCCGGAACAGTTTCGCGTCGAAGGCTTGATTGACCGCGTGGACGCCATCGGCAAAGCGTTTCTGGGTTTGACGATCAATTGCACGCAATGCCACACGCACAAATTCGATCCGATCAAACACGAAGAGTATTACCGTTTTTACGCCTTCCTGAATCAGGACGAAGAGCCGGAAATGGAAGTCCCCACGCCTGCCGAAAGCAAAAAGCGCGAAAGTCTTCTGGCGCGCGTGGCCAAACTCGAAGACGAGTTGTTCGCCAAACACGCCGACTTGCCGCAGCGAATGGCCGCCTGGGAAGCCGAAGCCAAGCAACTGGTAGGCGATTGGACGGTGCTGGAAAATGCCGAAGTCATTGCCACCAACGGCGTCAAGTTTGAAGAACTGCTGGATCATTCTTTCATCCCGCGCGGCGACAATCCGCCGACGGGCGTTTATTACCTGACGGCGAAAACGCAGCTTAAAAACATCACGGGCATTCGGCTGGAATTGATGACCGATCACACCTTGCCGCGCACCGGGCCGGGGCGTTCGACGCAAGGCGTAGCCTGGCTGTCGGAATTCGTCGCCGAAGCCGCGCCCGCCGAGCAAGCCGCGCCGGCGGACAAATTCCAGTCGCTGAAAATCGCCGAAGCCACGGCGGATTTTGCCGCGCCGAACAATCCCATCAGCCTGGCGATTGACGGCAATCTGAAAACTTCGTGGAGCATTGACGCCGGGCCGGGATTGCGTAATCAAGACCGACGCGCTGTTTTCGCGCTGCAAACGCCGTCGGCAGGCTTTGACGGCGGCACGCTGCTGAAGTTTTCGCTTTCGCAAAAGGAGTTCGGCGGCAGCGCGGCGGAACGCTTTGAAGCGCCGAACATCGGACGTTTTCGCATTTCGGTGACAACCGCGCCGAATCCGAAGGCCGATCCGCTGCCGACGCAAGTCCGCCGCATTCTGGCGATTCCCGCCGCTAATCGCACGCCGGAACAGCAGCGCGAAGTCTTTCGGTTTTACCGCACGACGGTTCCAGAACTCGCCGCCACGAACAAAGCCGCTGCCGACCTGATGAAACAATGGCCGTATCCGGCGACGACGTTGGTCGTTACGCCGCGCCCGGTTCCGCGCGAAACCCACGTTTTCAAACGCGGCGATTGGAAGCGTCCAGGCGAAGCTGTTACGCCCGGCACGCCTTCGTTTCTGCATCCGTTTCCGGCCACTGCGCCGCTCAATCGGTTTGGTTTGGCGCAATGGCTGGCGGCCAAAGAAAATCCGCTGACCGCGCGCGTCATCGTCAATCGCATCTGGCAAACCTATTTCGGGCAAGGTTTGGTGTCTTCGCCGGAAGATTTCGGCACGCGCTGCGAAACGCCTTCGCACCCGGAGTTGCTGGATTGGCTGGCGGTGGAATTCCGGGATGGTGGAGACAGTACAGGGAGCGGTAGCGACCTGGTAAAGGGTGACCCGCTCGCTACGGCTCGCGGTACTGCCTGGAGTTTGAAGCGGATTCACAAGCTGATTGTGATGAGTGCGACGTACCGGCAGTCTTCGCAAATTACGCCGGAGTTGTTGCGCGCTGATGCTACCAATCGTTTGTTGGCGCGCGCGCCGCGTTTGCGCGTCGAAGCCGAAGCCATGCGCGACATTGTGCTTTCCGCCAGCGGCTTGTTGAGTTTGAAGATCGGTGGGCCGAGCGTTTTTCCGCCGATTCCCGACGGCGCGATGGCCGTCAGCTTCCGCAGCCGCACCGTCTGGGAAACCAGCAAAGGCGAAGACCGCTACCGGCGTGCGATGTATACCTTCTGGAAACGCAGCGTGCCGTATCCGTCGCTGTCGGTGTTCGACGCGCCGAACGCTGATATGGCCTGCACGCGGCGCATTCGTTCCAATTCGCCGTTGCAAGCATTGACCACGCTCAATGATGCCGCGTTTTTGGAAGCCGCGCAGGCATTGGCCATGCGGTTGTGGAAAGAAGGCGGCAATGATGACGCGGCCAAAGTGCGCTACGGCTTCCGGCTTTGCACCGGACGCCTGCCGGATGAGTACGAGCAAAATCGCCTGTTGCAACTGCTGCAAAAAGAGCAGGGAAGATTTGCGGGTAACACTGCGGCGGCGGTGTATGTCTCTTCGCCGGATTTGAACAATCTGCCCGCGAATCTGGATTTGCATCAACTGGCTTCGTGGACGATGGTTGCGCGCGTGCTGTTGAACCTGGATGAAACGATCACCAGACAGTGATTCGATTGCGGATTGCGGATTGCGGATTGCGGATTGCGGATTGCGGATTGCGGATTGCGGATTGCGGATTGCGGATTGCGGATTGCGGATTGCGGATTGCGGATTGATATGACGAACACAATTGGG
>CAZRXE010000424.1:0-4196 GCA_964603695.1 uncultured Heliomicrobium sp. | reverse complement strand
CGCAAAATAAAAATGACGGATTTAAGCAGCAGCAAACTGAAGCGAAATCTACGCGAAGCCAAACTCGTTGCCAAAGGTATGGCTTCGACTAAGCATCCGATTCTGGCGCACGTCATTCCGATGCGCCGCTGCAATCTCGCCTGCGGCTATTGCAATGAATATGACAAGGTTTCCGAGCCGGTTCCGCTCGAAGAAATGAAAAGGCGATTGGACAAGCTTGCCTCGTTCGGCACTTCGACCATCACCATCAGCGGCGGCGAACCGATGTTGCACCCGCATATTTTCGACATCATCACGCACATTCGCTCGCACGGCATGATCGCCGGACTCATCAGCAACGGCTATTACATGACGCGCGAGAACATCGAAAAGCTCAATCGAGCCGGTTTGGAATACCTGCAAATCAGCATTGACAACGTCAAACCGGACAAAGTCTCGCAAAAGAGTTTGAAAGTCATAGACCGCTATCTGGTCAATTTGTCGAAGTTCGCCAAGTTCCATATCAATATCAACTCGGTCATCGGCGGCGGGATTCAAAATCCGGAAGATGCGCTGATGGTGGCCGAACGCGCTGTTGAACTCGGCTTCGGGTCAACGCTCGGAATCATTCACGACGGCAGCGGGCAATTGAAACCGCTGAGCGGCAGAGAAGAGCAGGTCTATCAAAGGCTGCGTCGCTTCGGCAAAAAGAAATTCGGCTGGCTGAATCAGTTTCAGGACGATCTGGCTTACGGCCGTCCGCACAACTGGCGTTGCCGCGCGGGCGCGCGTTACCTATACATTTGCGAAGACGGCCTGGTGCATTACTGCTCGCAGCAACGCGGATATCCCGGCATCCCGCTGGCCGACTACAAGCGCGAACATCTGGAACACGAGTTTTACACCGAAAAACCCTGCGCCAAGTTCTGTACTATCGCCTGCGTGCAGCAAGTGGCGATGCTCGACAACTGGCGCGCGCCGCAGCAGCCGTTCGATATTCCAGAGTTTTCCCCGAAACACGCCAAACCGGGCGAAGTGGCCGAAGACGCCGTCAGTGCCGAATCCTAAACCTCGAGCGGGCAGACTTAACAACAAGCCTGCCCGCTGTTCACAAATCCCACCTCATACGCCGCAAGCGGCGCTTCGAAGACTTTCCCCGGATTCAAAATTCCATTTGGATCCATTGCCTGCTTGATTGTTTTCATCAATCCGATGGTCGGCTCGGTCAAAGCCAGATCGAGAAACGGCGCTTTGGCGTAACCGACACCGTGTTCGCCGGAAATCGTTCCGCCCAATTCACAGGCTTTCTGAAACACTTCTCGAACCGTTGCCGCGCCGCGCCGCCGCGTGTTTTCGTCGTTGGTTTGCAGCATGACGTTCGTATGCAGGTTGCCGTCGCCCGCGTGGCCGAAGGTCGGAATCAAAAAGCCTGAACGGCGGCTCAACCCCTCCAAAAAATCCAGCATTTCGGGAATGCGCGAACGCGGAACGACGACATCGTGATTGAGTTTGATGACGCCTGTCTTGGCCACCGCCAGAGACATCTTGCGGCGGACTTCCCAAATCGCGTCGGATTCGGCGTCATCGGCGGCCAGCTTGAATTGAATGGCGTGATGTTTGGCGCACATTTCGCGAACGATTTCGGCTTCGCGGGCGACAGCTTCGCGCAAACCGTCCACTTCGATAATCAACAAAGCTCCGGCAGTACGAGGCAAACCGGAAGGTTCGTAGTCTTCGATGGCGTTGATCGAAATGCGGTCAAGCAGTTCCAACGCCACGGGCAAAATGCCTGAACTCGTGAAGTCCGCAACGCAGTTGCAGGCATCCTGTGCCGATTCAAAAATCGCCAGCGCCGTGCGCCGCGTTTCAGGCTTCGGCAGCAAACGCAAAATACAGCGTGTGATGACGCCGAGCATGCCTTCACTGCCGATCATCAGACTTTCCAGATGATAGCCGGTGGCGTTTTTCGGTGTGCGCGTGCCGGCTTTGATGATCTCACCGGTCGGCGTGACGAAATCCAGACCGAGAACGAATTGTTTGGTGTTGCCGTATTTCACGCAGCGTGGCCCACCCGCGTTGAGCGCGATGTTGCCGCCGATGAACGAATCTTTCCAACTGGATGGGTCGGGCGGATAAAACAAACCTTGCGCTTCCACGGCCTGCTGCAAGTCATAGTTTTTCACCGCCGGTTCGACGACCGCGACCAGATCGGGCTGATTGATTTCCAGTATTCGGTTCATGCGGCTCGTTGCCAGCACGATTCCGCCGCGTACGGGAACCGCGCCGCCTGTGTAGCCAACTCCGCCGCCGCGCGCGGTGACATAAAACTTGCGCTCGTTGGCCAGACGCAAAATCGCTGCGATTGCTTCGGAGGTTTCCGGGAAGACGATGGCGTCGGCGCAGAACACTTGCTTGAGTGCGTCCTGCGAATTGGCGGCGATAACTTCGGGCGTTGTGGCGACGAACTGCTCGCCAACTATTGATTTCAGTTGTTGCAGAATTTCGGTAGTAAACATTGAGTTTGTGATTTCAGCGTTGTTTTAGCATTTGCGGATTTTTGCGCTTGCGGCTCGGCGATTTTACTCAACTTCTCCAAGTCCGCGCCAATCCGGCAACACTTTACAGCGGCACATACATTGCTAAATCCAAAACAGGAGGCGTTGCAACGGTCTGCAACGAGAAAACCATGAAAAACTCGATGAAGATTTTATTGGCTGTGGATGGATCGCCTTGCAGTCTGGCCGCCGTGGAGGAAGCTGCCCGCAGGCAGTGGCCTGCGGGCAGCGAGATTGAAATTGTCTCAGCGATGGAATTGCCAACGCCGGTGGTTGTCGGCACGCTGCCGATGCCGGACACTTATTACGGCGAATGGGAAAAGGCGATTGAAGATCAAGCTGCCGCCAACACCGCGCGCGCGCTGACGCGGCTCCAGGAAAAAGGCGGTGCGGAAATCAGTGCTACCACGAAAACTCTTCGCGGTGAACCGAAGGTCGCCATTTTGGAAGAGGCCGAACGCTGGGGCGCTGACCTGTTAATCGTCGGTACGCACGGTTACAACGCTTTTGAGCGATTTTGGCTCGGCTCGGTTTCACGCGCCATTGCTTCGCACGCGCACTGCTCGGTATTGATAGTGCGAAAGCCTGAAACATCGGTCGGCGGCAGTGCATTCAGAATTTTGTTGGCGGTGGATGGGTCGGAGTGCGGCAATTTAGCGGTGGATGAAGTCGCCAATGGTTCGTGGCCGGCGGGCAGCGAAGTTTGTGTACTCTCGGCGATTCATTTGCCGATGTCGCCCACGCCGGAGACATGGGCTTTGCCGGATAGCTATTACGCGCAGGTCGAAAAAGAAGGGCGCGAACACGCTCAGGAAGTGATTGAAAACGTCGTCGCTCGTTTGAAAGCAAGCGAACGCGACATTCCGCTCACCGTCAGCAGCAAAGCGGTTGTCGGTCACGCGGAGGAAACAATCATCAGCGCGGCGAAAGAATGGAAGGCGGATTTGATTGTGCTCGGTTCGCACGGCTACAGCGGTTTCAAACGATTCCTGCTCGGTTCGGTTTCGCAGGCAGTCGCTTCGCACGCGCCGTGTTCGGTGGAAATCGTTCGTGCGCGCCAGGCATAGGCGCAAACAATGTCAACTTCGATGCCTGGGATTTGTGCGCGGGCTTGGCGTGACAAATCCTAGGCTGTGGGCTAGTATCTCACCACTTTTGCGGTTCATCTTCGCAAACAATAACGAGTAACAATTTGGTTCGATTCGGTCTTTAGGAGATTTCGATTCATGAAGACAGCTCTCAAGCTGTTGCCCTGTCTGTTTTCGTTTGTCGCTCTCTGGATGACGGTTTCCTCGAACGCTGAGGCTCAGGTGAGCAGCAGCCTGCTTAACCGTCCGGCAAATGAAGACGCAGCGGCACAGTTGCCCCAATTGCCCCAAACAGGATTCGATAATTTCACCTCGCTGGTTTTTCCGGCTTTTCGTCCAACTTTCAACCCTGCGTTGCTGACGCCGCCGTTAGTGTTTACCGATGGCGCATCGTCAATCCTTTTCCAGGCCATCAGCAAAAGGCTAGGTATTCGTTACAAATTCTTCGGCACGGATGACAACGGTTACGACTGTTCAGGCTTCGTCTGGCGCGTCTTTCAAGATGCCGGCACGAACTTCGACCGTGTGGCCGCGCGGGTGTTGTGGAAAGAGTTGCCCGAAGCCATCGGCGAGG
>CAZRXE010000423.1:0-5756 GCA_964603695.1 uncultured Heliomicrobium sp. | reverse complement strand
ATCAATGATTACTTCTACTGGGTTGCTCTTGGTGACGATGTCGAAATCCGCCGACGTGCCTTTCAGCAGTAGCGTTTGGCGTTCATTGCCGGCTTCGGTTTTCAGGATGATGTCCACAGGCATTTCAAACGTATCCAAATCCTGTTTGACAGTCCCGGGAACGCGGAAGCCTTCTTTCAAACGCAGCATGCGGTATTCGGCGCGGAATTCCGGCACGCCTGTCGAATCCACCCACTGACCGAAAAAGAAACGCAGGTCGCGTCCGGCGGCTTTCGAGGCGAAGGTTTCAAATTCGTCAATGGTCAGGTTTTTGCCGCTGTATTTTTGGTAGTAGTCCTGCAACAGCTTATCGAATTCTTTTTCGCCCAGCAGTTGCCGCAGCATATTGAAAACCAGCGCGCCTTTGTGAAAGACGACCGAACGATAAGCCGGAGTTTGATCGTCGAGTTGTTTGGGCGCGTTGCGGATGGAAGAAGATTGTTCAAAAGCCAGAGCTTTTTCTAGTTCGGCCTGGACGGTTTGCTGGTACTGGGCTTCGTTCAGTTCGTCTTTTTGATAAAGCAGTGTGCTGAATTCGGCCAGCCCTTGAGACAGCCAAGTGTCGTCAAACGAACGCAAGCCGACGGCCTGCCCCCACCATTGATAAGCGACTTCGCGCGCCAGTTTTTCGTCAATGCCGGAAGACAACGCGCGCGGCGAAACGAACATAATGCCCGCGCCGGTGTATGTTTCCAGCGTTTCTTCATCGGTTTCGGCGACTACCAGTTTATTGCCAAAAGCGTAAGGGCCGAACTTGGTCGAATAGAATTCCAGGTGTTTGCCGACCACGTCCACTGCGTGATCCGCCCATTTTTCGTCGCCCGCTTTGACATAGAAATCAACCGCCAACCCGCCGAACTTAGCCGAGCGAATGATGTATTTGCCGGCGGCGAAATTGCCGGGCAGCAGCGGTTTGGTGCTGACGAAACTGTAGGTGGAAAACTCGGCCTTGCTGGTCGGATCAACCGACGGCACAGGCACGACGGGTTGTTCGCTGTAACCGGCGACCAGGACTTCTTTCGGGACTTTCAGACTGATTTCATAAGTCGAACGGTCAGCGGCGTATTCGTGAAAAGGAAGCCATCGAGCCGCGTAAAAAAGATAAGAACCGCTGTCGCCGACAAAGGCCAAGCGCGCATTGTTGATCGGGCCGCCTTGCGCGGATTCCAGCGCGCCCTGGTATTCGAAGACCAGCGTCACGGGTTGGCGCGCGGGCGCGACCGATCCCAAATCCACGCGGACGTTCATGTTTTCGCGGGTGTCCTGAATGAACTGCAATTCGTTCGGATCGGATGGTTCTTCCCTAACAGTCTCTTCTTTCAAACCGGCTTTGGCAGGCAGGCCGGACTTGGCTGGAACGGTTTTGGCGACGGAGGGTTTGACAGCTTCCTTGACGGCTTTGGTTTTGGGGTCGGTCGCTGGTGTGCGAGCCGGTGTTGACGGTTGCGACGAGGCGGCGGCTGTCGTTGCCGGCGGCGGCGCATCGGCTCGCCGAATGCTCTTGATGGTCAGCGAACCGTTCATTTCAAACACCACCGAGCGCGTATCGGTTTGCGGCACGAATCTGACTTCGGCGCGCGCTTTGAGCAACTGTTCCGCCGGCACGAGTTCCGCGTCAATCTTGTAGTGCTGAACGTCGAACTCAGCCGCGCCTTTTTGCGCGTTTACGCCGGACAGTGAAAAGGTCAATGCCAGCGCCAATGCAACCATTGCGAATCGTCCAAATGAATAAATCCTCTTCATCTCCTTAGCCCCGCTTTTTGTTGATTTGTCTTCCCAAGTTGATGTTTTCGCGATGTGGCGGGGATTATAGCACCGCCGCACGCTTTGTGAATCCGAACTGCTGATTCCGAAACGACCTAACGTTTGCCAGAACGCCTTGCCGAAGTGAACTTGCAAATCCGAGGCCGGCTTGAGGTCAAATGTGGAGCAGGTTGGGAAAACCTGCGCCTACATTGATTGGGAGTTTTTTTTATTCTACAGTGCGCCCCGCCAACATCCTTTTCACAAACTGAGTCATCCATAACCGCAACCAACAACAAACAGTAACAAAACGTTGCGCAGTTCTTTTCCCAACGCTCAGAACGAAGTTTGGATAAGGTCCGCGCACAAGGCCATCTAAGGATCAACTCTATGTTTACAGACAAAATTCTCTCGATTGAAGAATTGCGCGCTATTTACGCGCAACCAAATTCCAGGGCGGTGGACAAACAGCGGCCCACGCTGGATGTGAATTCGCGCGCTTTTATCGCGCTGTCGCCGTTCGTACTGATGGCGACGGCGGATGAAACAGGGCGCTGCGATGTTTCGCCCAAAGGCGATGCGCCCGGTTTCGTTCGCGTGCTGGACGACACGCATCTGGTCATCCCGGATCGTCCTGGCAATAACCGCCTGGACGGGCTGACGAATCTTCTCGGCAATCCGAACATCGGTCTGCTGTTTCTGATTCCCGGACGCGAAGACACCATGCGCGTCAACGGACGGGCCTGGATCGTGCGCGACGCCGACCTGCTGGCATCTCTGGCCGTGGATGGCAAAGCGCCGAAAACCGCCATCGGCGTCGAAATTCAGGAAGTCTTCGTGCATTGCCCGAAGGCGTTTATGCGCTCGCATCTGTGGCAGCCTGAACAGTGGCCTTCGGCGCGGGAACTGCCTTCGATGTGCGAAATCGTCTGGAATCAATTGCCGCAAAAACCTGCCGAGTTTCGCGACGCGAAAGAGTATGAAGCCGTACTCAACAATCTGATGGAAAAAACGCTTTACTGAATTTGCACTCGTTGTCCTTGCCCTTCAATTAACACCAATACAAAGGAGACTTACGCGATGAAGAAAAAAGTCATGTTGGCGACAATCGCCTTCTTCGGGTTGGCATTCGTGGCGGCGTGGGAACCGACATTTGAGGGGAAATCCATTTCTCCGTCGGCATCGGGAAATTCGCTTCAGCGGCAGATGAGAACGGGCGCGGACGAGGCGACAAGAGCCGCGCGCACCGGTTCACAAAAACTGTTTGAACTTCAGCTTCGCGGCGAAGCTGAGCGCGCGGCGGCGCGCGAAATCGGCACCTTGATCGAAGATTACGACTCGTTCGCCGTCATTGCGATGACGGAAGAGCAAGCAACTTCCGCAGCCAAAGCCGGCCTTGAACTATCGCCGCTGGAAACAACCATCAATTTGCGCGGGCAGACATTTGAACCCGTGACCGACCAAGCAGCTTCGGCGCGGACGCTGGCCCGGCGGACGACGAATGAGCCGGGCTATCATCTGGTGCAGTTCGCCGCGCCCGCGCGCGATGAATGGCTGGAAGAGATTCGCGCGGCGGGCGGCGAGATTGTGCAGTACGTGCCGAACCAGACGTTTGTGGTTTATGCCGCGCCCGAAGCGATGGCCGTCATCGCCGAACATCCGCGCGTGCGATGGACGGGCGAGTTTCAAGCTGGAGCGTCCGTCACTCCGTTATTCAATCGGCGGCAGGTGACTGTAGCGCAAGGCGACAAGGGAATTTTCGACATCATTGTTTTGTCCAGAACCGAACTGGATAAAGTCGCGCGAACATCCACAGATTTCGGCGTGACGATTCGCAATCGCATCACCTTGCCGAACAATTTTTTCAATGTGTTGCGCGTCGAGATGGATTCGGAACTCATCCTGCCGCTGTTGCAGCTTCCGGGCGTATTGGCCGTGGAGCCATACGTCAAACCGACGCGCGAAGACGAACGTTCGGCGCAGATTCTGGCCGGAAACTTTATCAATCCGAACGAGCTGAAATCGCCTGGCTACGATCCGCTGGCGCAATTCGGCGTGGACGGCAAAGGTGTGACGGTAGCCGTGGCCGATGACGGCGTCAGCACGCAAAGCGACGGTGGGTTTTATCTGACTTCGGCCAATGTCGCCAACGCACCTTTGCGCGGGGCGACGGCGGGCGGCGACGGACACGGACATTTGAACGCTTCGATCATCGCTGGCGATTTGCCCTTCGGCCCGCTTGATCCACTGGGGTTCAATTACGGCATCGGCGTGGCGCGCAAAGCGAACATCCTTAACGTGCCGTTCCTGCGCGCGGGCTATGCCGGAACCGAGTTTGACGCCGCCAACGACACCGTCAACACAGCGGGGCCGAACGGCGCAAACGGATTCATTCTGAGCAACAGTTGGGGCGCGGGCGTGAACGAAAATGCTTATGACCTGCTGGCCGCGCAGTATGACGGTTTTGTCCGCGACGCTTCGCTGGCGGAGACGATTGATCCGCTGGTCATTGTTTTTTCTGCGGGCAATCTGGGCGCGGGCGGATTGACGCGACCCAAGACTGCCAAGAACGTCATCACCGTGGCGAGTTCCGAAAACCTGCGTTCGCAGCTTTCGCCGACGGCAAACAGCCTGGACGACCTGAGCGATTTTTCCAGCCACGGCCCGGCCAAAGACAATCGCATCAAACCGGATTTGACAGCGCCCGGCACGGCCATCACCGGCGGACGCACTGGCAAGGATGCGCTCTTCGGCGACATTGACGACGTGCATCGCTGGAGCAGCGGTTCTTCGCACGCCGCCGCGCATGTGGCCGGAGCCGCCGCGCTTTTCACGCAGTTCTGGAAAGACAGTCACGGCGGCGCGAATCCCAGTCCGGCGCTGGTCAAAGCTGCGCTTATCAACGGCACGCGGGAAATGAACGGCGCGGGAAGTCTGGCCACAGTGCCGAACAACGCCGAAGGCTGGGGACGGCTGAATCTGCAAAACGTGCTGAAAACAGGCGTGCCGACACGCTATGTCAATCAAACCGCCGTCCTGTCGAAAGTCGGCGAAGAGGCCGCGTTCAAGGGCTTCGTCGCGGCTGGCAGTCGCGGCTTGCGCATCAGTCTGGCATGGACGGATCCGCCCGCGATCAACGATCCGGCGCTGGTCAACAACCTGGATTTGGAAGTGACGGTCGGCGATGTGACTTATCGCGGCAATGTCTTCACCGACGGCGTTTCCATCAGCGGCGGCGCGGCGGACAAGGTAAACAACGTCGAAAACGTCTTCCTGCCCGCCGGCATCGCAGCCAATACACAGGTGATAATTCGCGTTCGAGCGATGGCGCTCAACGGCGACGGCGCGCTAGGCAACGGCGATCCCACCGATCAACATTTCGCGCTGGTTGCCTTCAATTTCAGCGACGGACTGGTTTCGTCCGGGCGAATGGTCAAATGCGATTTCGACGGCGACGGCCGAACTGACCTTTCTGTCTGGCGTGGCGCGCAAAGTAACTGGCTGATTCGTCAAAGCGGCAGCGGATTGCTGGTCAATGAACTCTGGGGCGCGAGCTACGATCCTTACAACGACATCCCTGTGCCGGGCGATTACGACGGCGACGGGCGCGCAGACATCGCCGTCTGGCGACCGACGAACGGAACCTGGTACGTCGTCAACAGCGCCACCGCCGCACGCACACTGAAACTCTGGGGAGCGGCTGGCGACATTCCAGTGCCGGGCGATTACGACGGCGACGGCAAAACGGACTTCGCCGTTTGGCGCGGGACGGAAAGCGCATGGTTCATCGTCCGCAGTTCCGACACCGCTGTGCAAATCGTCAGATGGGGAACTTCGCTGGCTCCGTTCAATGACGTTCCAGTGCCGGGCGATTACGACGGCGACGGCAAAACCGACATCGCGGTGTTTCGTCGCGGCGAAGGCGTCTGGTACATCATTCGCAGTTCCAACGGCGCGATTCAGGCACAACTGTG
>CAZRXE010000422.1:0-1511 GCA_964603695.1 uncultured Heliomicrobium sp. | reverse complement strand
CCGACATTGATCATTTCGTTGATGCCGACCGAATGCGTGCGTGTCAGTGCGACCGTTGAAATCTCATTTTGAGAAACCGTTTTGTTGCGGTTGCCGCCAATAGTGATGGATTCGTTGGCGGCAACTTGTTCGGTGCGGTTTGCGCCGATGGTGATCTTTTCATTGCTTCCAACGTCTTCTGTTCGATTGCTGCCGATGGTGATGGTTTCGTCAACACCGACGTTTTCGTTGCGGCTGCCGCCGACTTTGCAAGTGTTGTCGTGCGTCATCAGCAACTGACCTTGTCCGGGTGTAAAGCCGGGGAGAAAGGTGTTGCCAGTTACCGAGGGCCAGACGCCCGAACTGCCGATGGTGCCGAGGTGGTTGTCGGCGCCAGCGTCGGGAACCTTTGTGGCCGTGCCGGTCAAATTGGTTTTGGCGAAGACGCCGAGTTTATCTGACATCGCTTCTCCTTCTTATTGCGCTTCTTCGGTCGAAAAGGTTTGGCAGCGGACGTGTACGCGGCCTTGCGGAGCCATGATGAAAATGTCGCCGGGCGAAATCAGGCTGAGCATTTTGCGCCCGCCGGTTTCGGGGCAGCTATCAATCATCTGGATCATTTGCTGACCGGGCGTGGAAACGACGATGGATTCTTTGCCTTCGACATCCACCATTTGAATGCGGTGGCCGCTCTTGGTAACAATGCGTTTGATGTCGTTGCGCGCCATGTCTTTCGGGACCTGAGTCTTGACGCCGCCGGTTTCTTCGGTGCCTTCTTCTTCCCAGAAGCCCTGGCGCGGGGCGCTGTCTACGCCATTCCACAGCGCGCCGACGACGAAGGGGCGTTCGGGGTCGCCGTGCTCGAAGGCAACCAGGACTTCGTCGCCGATTTCAGGCATGAACATAAAGCCGCGTCCGCCGCCCGCGCTTGGCGTGGTCATTCGCGCCCAGGCGGTCTGCGCTTCTTCCATCCAGTCGTATTTGACCTGCACCCGCCCGATGCCGCGCGGATCGTTGTGCGCGACGACGCGGGCAGTGACGACGCCGGACATTCGTTGCGGCGCGGGCGGTTGGGCGCAGGTGTAATCCTGCCACGGCGTGACGGTGAATTCGTTGCGGTAGCCGTTGCTCAGATCGTAGGTGTGTGTCACGGCGATCACGCCGTATTCGCCTTGTGCGTCGAAGCTGATGCCTTCGAGTTTGACTTTGTCGCCGGGTTTCAGTTTGACGTTGCGGCTGACGCCTGTGCCGATGATGCTGGTTCCGATGGCGCGTTGGCTCTCTTTTTCAAGCAGTGCCTCATAGTGTTCAATCTTCGGCGCGCGTCCGTCGAACACCAATCGGTCAGACGGGAACTGTTGAGATTGTTCTTTGACCGCACCGATCATTTCGGCGGCGGTTTCGCCGAAAAACTGCGGGGCTTTCTGGACTTTGCGGAAGGTTCGGCTTTCCATCGAAATTGGGTCGTAGCAGGTTCCGTCATACGCCGGTTGCGCCAGTTTGCCTTTCAGGGAAAAACGGATCAGGCCGTA
>CAZRXE010000421.1:0-2071 GCA_964603695.1 uncultured Heliomicrobium sp. | reverse complement strand
ATTGTGGGAACTGGAAATTACCTCGCAGGATTTATTTCGCCTCGGCTCGCAGCTTGGTTCCGATGTGCCGTTTTTCTTTTTCGGGGGCACGGGCATTGGCATTGGGCGCGGGGATGAAGTCTATCCGATGGCGGACATCACCGCACCATATCTGTTGTTGGTCAATCCTGGTGTTCACGTGCCGACACGGGAAATCTATGGAAATTTGCCTTCTGAGTTGACAAGCCCGGTGGCCATGAATAAGATGCCGTTTTCTTTGCGGGCCGCTTACGCGCACCTGCGGCAGGGAACTTGGAATTTACGTAACGATCTCGAACTTCCTGCCTTTGCGCTCTACCCTCTGATCAGAACGGTCAAACAGCGGCTGATAGAATTGCAAGCTGCTGCCGTGCTGATGTCAGGCAGTGGCGCGACAGTTTTTGCGGTCTTTGACAGTGAGGCGGTACGCGCGCAGGCGATGGACGAATTGCGCGCAATCGGTTGGTGGTGCGCTCGGACGTGCACGCTGAGCCGCGATGAATATCAAGCCGCCCTCACAGGAGTTTCGGATTTCGGATTTCGGATTTCGGATTAAATGCTTACGCCATCATTCCGCGATCCGCATTCGTCAATCCGCAATCAAGTTTACTGGGGAGTCGCCAAGTGGTAAGGCAGCGGCCTTTGGAGCCGCCATTCCTAGGTTCGAATCCTAGCTCCCCAGCCATTTTTTTGTTCAGGCCCCAATAACTGCGCAAAAGCAATTTGTAGTACCCCGTGAATAGCTTACAAGTATTTTCCGGCAACGCGAATCGCCCTCTGGCAGAAGAAATCTGTCAGTATTTAGGCATCCCGTTGGGACGTGCCAATACGACGCGCTTTCCTGACGGCGAATTTAATTTTCAGATCCTTGAAAACGTACGTGGCAGTGATGTCTTCATCGTGCAACCGACTTGCCCGCCCGTGGATACGAACGTGATGGAACTGCTCTTGATGATTGACGCCTTCCGGCGTTCGTCAGCAGATCGTATCACAGCAGTAATCCCCTATTATGGCTACGGACGCGGTGACAAGAAAGACAAACCGCGCATTGCGATTTCGGCCAAGCTGGTCGCCAATCTAATTACGCACGCGGGCGCGGATCGCGTGTTGGCGGTGGATTTGCACGCGGCCCAGATTCAGGGCTTCTTTGATATTCCAGTAGATCACCTCTTCGCTTCGCCTGTCATCATCGAATATTTCCTGGAGCAGAAGATTGAAAACCTCGTGGTGGTCGCGCCTGATCCCGGCGGTGCCGAGCGTGCGAGGGCTTATGCCAAGCGGCTCAACGCTGACTTCGCCATTGTGGACAAGCGCCGCGACAAATCCAAGCCCGGGCATGCTGAAGCCGAAGTGATGAATGTCATTGGCCGGGTCGAAGGCCGCAATGTTCTGATCGTGGACGATATGGCCGACACGGCGGGCACGCTGACCAAGGTCGCGGAGGCGCTGAAGAAGGAAGGCGCAAAGAGCATTGTTGCTAGTTGCGTGCATGCGGTGTTGTCCGGCAATGCGCTTGAGCGAATTGCGAATTCGCCGCTGGAAAAAGTAGTGATCACGAACACGGTACCGGCAGAAAAGGCGCGTGCGTCCACGCAGTATGAATGTTTGAGCGTGGCCCCGCTCCTGGCCGAAGCCATCAAATCCATTCACGATGAAACTTCGGTGAGCCGCCTGTTTATTTGAAGATCCGTTGGGAATTTTGTTTGGGAGTTTAGTTCTATGAGTTTCGATACCAGTATTTCACTCAATGCTGAGCCACGCCCCGAGCGTGGGAAAAATGCCGCTGGTCGTTTGCGTCGCAGTGGGTTGATTCCCGTCACGGTTTATGGCGGCGGGGCCTGCATCAGCACGGCTACATTTACCGTGAACAGTGCGACGGGCACGGTTGTGCTTTCCAGCCTGCAGACGAACGTGCTTTGTTTCGGACAAAATACCGGCGCGATCAACCTGACGGTCGGCGGCGGCGCGGCGCCCTATACGTTCAAATGGTCGCCCAACCTGCCCGGAAACCCGGAAGATCCGACAAACCTGAGCGCCGGAACCTACCTGGTGA
>CAZRXE010000420.1:0-3007 GCA_964603695.1 uncultured Heliomicrobium sp. | reverse complement strand
TGATGTCGCCGACCACTTGCGCGATGGTGTGATGCAATCCTTGTTCGGGCGGCGCGGGCGCGGTCAGGTATTGTTTGTAAGCATCCAGGATTTTGATTTCCGCGCCGGGTTCGACATCCGGGACATTGGCGAAGCGGGATTCATCATCCAGCAGCATGTCGCGCCAGCGCGCCACCTGCCAGGCAGTGAATTCGCCGGAAGCCTCGGCCAGTTTGTCCGGCAGTTCGTCCCAGTGATGGCGCGGATGATCCAGTTCCGCCCAGAAGAGTTTTTCGAGCCGGAACTTCTGTTCGCGCGTCGGCTCAGTGATGGGCGCAGACTGGTATTGCGAAACCGAGTATTCGTAAACAATGTCCCGCACCTGCGCAAAAGACAGCCCGTGCGCGTTGGCGATGGTTTTTCGCCTGCCGCCTTCGGGGCGTTCACCGCGTTCGACGTAGCCTTTGTACGCTTCGATGATTTGCGCCTCCACTTCCGGCGAAACGGACATTTTCGGCGGGTGATACATCGGCAGAACTTTGGAAACCACTTTTTGGCCGGCCCACAATTCGTCGGAGATTTTGGACACGACTTCTTTGCGAGGTGTGTCTCGATTGGCGGCGTATTTTTCCTGGTAAAGCTGCGTAATTCGCTCGGTCAGTTCCGGCGTCAGTTGGCTGGTTTTCGGAACGCGCTTGGGTTTCGGCTCTTTTTTCGGAACCAGTGGCAGCAGCGGTCTGCGCGGTTTTCCTTCGGGCGAACCGCCGCCGGCAGCGGTCGGCGCGGGTGCGGCGGAAGCGCCAACGCCTTTTTTCTTGGCGCATTTGGGGCAGTAACGCGCGCGGCGATCCGGCGAGAAAAACGTCGCGCCGCAAGAAGAGCAACTGAGACGAAATTTTGTTCCACTCATAAGTTTCCAGTGATTGTTTTTCAAATCTCTCACCCCGGATTTCAAATCCAGGGTTTGCGATTGGAGATTTCAATTGATGATGGGTTTGATAACCGCACACCGTTCGGCTTCAAACGCGCTCTTCAGTCGCTCGAACATGGCTTCATCTTTGTACGTGCCGATGATCGAACCGCCCGACCCCGCGAACTTCGCCGATGCGCCGAGTTCGCGCGCCAATTCGACCATGCGAATGTGTTTCGGATTCAAATTGTAAATCGTCCGCCGCGTGTCGAAGTTCAGATTCATCAGCCGCGCCAGTTCGTCGTAATCCCGATGGAGCAGACATTCGCGAGCCTGTCCGGCTAAACCGGCAATCCTAGTGATGGCGTCAACCACCAGTTTTTCGCCGTTGTCGTAACGTTTGCGAATGTCGTTGTGAAAGACTTCGGAGGATTCGGCCAGTTCGGTTTGATAAGCAATGTAGACCGGCGGCAGCAAACCGATGTCGAGCGGTTCGTAGCGCCCGTGACCACGTTCATCCATGAATTGTTTGTCGAAATCCATGTGAACCAGCCCTTCATAAACCTGTGCCACGCGATCCTGCAAACCCGCACCGATGCCGAGTTCGTCGCGTTCGACCGAGAGGATCAAGCCGGGCAAAACCTCTTTCGGAATCGTCACGTCATAAAATCGGCACAGCGCGCGCATCGTCGCCGTAACGATGGCGCTCGATCCGGCCAGACCGACCTGACGCGGAATGTTCGACTCATAACGCAGCGAAAAATTTTCCTTCGCCAATTTGATTTTGTTTTCCCGACAGTATTCGGCAAAGCGTTTGATCGAAGCTTTAACCAGCCGCAAGCCGCCGTAATAGCCGTTGAGCCGCGTGTCGTGCAGGAACTCTTCGATGCCGTCGAAGCGGCAGTTGTCCTGCCGCGTCGGGATGATTTCCAGTTGCGGCCATTCGTAAATGATGACCGTGGCCGAAAAGTTTTTGACGATCAAGCTGATGGTTTTGCCGTAATAGCCGTCCGAAGGATTGCCGATCAAACCGGCGCGGGCGTAGGCCTGTGTCTTAAAGATTCTCACCGAATAGCTCCTTCACGTGCCGCCGCAGTTTTTCGCCGTACTCAGGATCGGTCAGCGCGAATTCGACGAAGGTTTCAAAGTAACTTTCAAAATTGCCGATGTCGTAGCGTTTTTCGTCCGCCGGCAGCCTGACCCCGACGATCTTCATGCCTTTTTGCAGCATCAGCCGGATGGCGTTGGTCAATTGAATTTCGCCGCGATGATCGAAACCCGTGCGTTTGATGGCCTCGAACAAAGCCGGCGCAAACACATAGCGTCCAGCAATGGCTAGATTGCTCGGCGCTTCCTCGCGCCTGGGTTTTTCGATCAGGTCGGTAATCTCGAAAACTTCAGATTCCACATCTTTCGAAGCCGGTTTGACGATGCCGTACATCGAAACCTGATCGAGCGGCACGGTTTCGACGGCAATCGCGCAGGCGGCATTGTGTTCTTCAAAGGCCTGCATCAATCGCTGCACAATCAGCGAAGGTTTGTGCCGCCCGATGATCGAATCGCCCAGCGCCACGACGAACGGTTCGCTTTCAGTGAAGTGTTCAGCGCACAACACGGCGTCGCCCAAACCGCGCTGTTGCCGCTGCCGCGTGTAAAGAAAGTGAACGCCCATCCGTTCGTATTCGAGTTCCTCCAACAAATCTTCCTTGCCGGTTTCGCGCAAGGTGCGGATCAGATCGGGATCGTCGTCGAAATGGTCTTCGATGGAAGATTTTCCGCGACCGGTTACAAACAGCACACGCTCGATGCCGCACAGATGAAGCTCTTCGACGATGTATTGCACAATCGGCTTTTTGCCGACAGCCAACATTTCTTTGGGTTGGGATTTGGTGGCCGGCAACAGGCGCGTGCCCAAACCGGCAACGGGAATAACTGCGTTACGAATGCTCACTACATTTTCCTCTGGGAACGCGGGCGTCCCGCCCGCTAAATAAAAAAAGCCGCGAAGCTTCCTTTTTATATATCCTGATTGAGACGCTATCAGGTGCGATGCGCCTTTTGATAAAGCCGGTGTAATATACGGCAGGCTTTTCATTGAGCCAAGATTCCCTCCGAAAG
>CAZRXE010000419.1:0-2173 GCA_964603695.1 uncultured Heliomicrobium sp. | reverse complement strand
AATAACCGCCGTTGACGAAAGGCACGACCTTGCCGGATTTGCTCGCCTTCAAAAAATGATAGCCCACCCCGGCATTGAGAATGCCGATACCTTCGTCAAACTGTTTGGCCGGCACATAACCGCCGATTTCAGCGCCGATGCTCAAGCCGCCTTTAACGAAGCCTTCGCCGCCGCCGCCGAAATTCAGAAAGGTCGAGGATTCGCCGGGCAAAACAGCTCCCGGCCCGAAAAAGACGTAACCGAGCGCCTTTCGTTCCTTGCCGGATTGCGTTATCGGTAACACAGGCGAAGCCGACAGGCTTTGCGTGGAGTCGGTTTGGGCGATTCCTACACCGGCCAGGGCAAACAATAAAACCGCTGCAAAAAGAAGTTGTCGCATATTTTCCTCCCAATTTGTTTTGACATTTCAATCCACTGGAAGGGCAAGCGCGATGCCGCAAGTAAAAACCGCCAAAAGTGCAATCAGGATTGCACTTTTGGCGGTTGGCGCGGTTGGCGACAAGTTTCACTCAGCCGGATTTTTCAGGCAGGTGTCGGGTTTGGCCGGCAGGTGTTAGGTGTGCGCCAATTTCATCTGGTAAATGAGTAGACCGTCTTTGCCGCCTTTCAACACCTTCTGGCCGTCTTCCTGTTCCACCTTCGGCTTGGCTTCCAGAAAGTATTTATCAATGAATTGCTGAACAGCGCGGATTTCATTGATGTCTTTGATTTCACCGCTGCCGTTATTGTCGAGCCACTTTCTTCCGGCTTCCAATTCATTGATGGCATGATCGGACCAGATAATCCAAAACGTTTCCGTTCCGGCTTCCGTGTCAATAGGCCACCACGGCGGGTTTTCCGAAGGCAAATAAAGCGGGCGTCCGGGTTTGATCGAAACCCCGCCGTCGGGAACGCGATTATCCGGGAACAAAAAATTGTAAAGCGGCAAACCATTGTTCGTGATCGGACTTTCGTTGACGAGATAGAGAAAGCCTTCTTGTGGACTATTGAAAGTGAGGCGAAGACGATCACCCTCATTGAAAAAGATGTCGCCGGGGGCATCCAACGGCGGTTTCCCTTTTTGCTGCACGCGCGAGGAAATGCTCAATTGACGGACAACAGCGGGCGGTTGTGGTGGAGGATCATTTTTCTTTCCGCCCGATCCGGCCAACCAAATCGCAACCGCAATCGCGGCCACGGCAATGATGCCGCCCACGGCATATTTCGCAATCGGGGGCTTCGGCTGCACATCAGCAACGGCGGAGGAAGACTTGGCTTGCGAATCGGCGGCCAAACGCGCGGCGAGTTCCGCGCCGACTTCCGTTCGCGCGTTGTGCGTGGCGACGGTTCCATACCCAGGACTTTCCGAAGTCAGCGGCGAAGGCATAGGCGACGCAATCGAACCGGTGGCACCGGTCAAGGGACGACTGTCGCCAGTCAGGGCGCGCGCCAAATCCTCGCCCAAGTCTTTCGCCCGTTGATAACGCTCCGCCGGGTCGAAGGCCATGGATTTGATGATGATTTCCTCGACGGCGGCGGGCAGGTCAGCGCGCAGAGCGCGCGGTTTGGCCTGCAAACCATGTTTTTGCTGTTCGTAAAGCTGCACCAGCGTTTCTGCGTAAAAAGGGAGGCGACCGGTGAGCATCTCGTAAGCCATCGCGCCCAGCGCCCAGATGTCGCTGGAAGCCTCTGGCTGGCCGCGCATTTGTTCGGGTGCCATGTAAGGCAGCGCGCCCGCGACTTTGGTTTTTTCGGCGCTGGTGGCAACCTGCGAATCCTTGACGCTGGCAATACCGAAATCAATCAGCTTGATGAGTTCATCGCCGTCACTGCCCTGCTGCACCATGATGTTTTCTGGCTTCAGATCGCGATGGACGATACCTTTGTCGTGGGCGGAAGTCAGCGCCTGGCCGATTTGCCGAACGATTCGCGCCACTTGCGCAAAGTCCATCTGTCCCTTGACCAGTTTGCGCAAACTGGAACCTTCGACAAACTGCATGACGAAAAATTCCTTGCCGTCCGGCATGCTGCCCACGTCGAGCACACCGACAATGCCCGGATGATCCAGTCGTATCAGAGCTTCGATTTCCTGCTCGAATTTCTTTTTGAACCAGGGATTGTGCAAAGCATTGCCGGATTCTTCCAGCAAAACCTTGATGACGACACGGCGATTCATCAACTGCGTGTCGCGAGC
>CAZRXE010000418.1:0-1866 GCA_964603695.1 uncultured Heliomicrobium sp. | reverse complement strand
CCGGCGACAACAGCGGACACGGCGCAACATTGTTCCAATTGCTTCCTTCCTGCTTTTGCACGAAGACGATTGAGCAATATGACTTGTGATCCGCTGTCACCAGTGTCTGAGTCATTTCATTGGCGACCCTGATCGTGACCGGATCGAGATCCTGATAGGCGTCGCGGTCGGCTTTAACCGTGACTGTGGTTGCAGGCAATTGCGCAACAACGGGGAATGACGGCGAAATCACGACAAATGATTCGCTGACCGGCGCGCCGCTTTCCAGAAATTGGAAGGTCAGCGCCAATCTGTACGTGCCCGGTGTGAGTTGCGATGGCGACAGCGGAATGTCCACTCGTTGTCCTGCAGCGATATTGACGGGAAACGACATTCGCTTGAGCAGGCACTCGCCGACGTTATCCCACTGATTGCCGTTTTGAATCTGCAACTGAACGATGGAACAAAACGATTTCAGATCGAAGGTTTGAAGCGCCAGTTCCGCAGTGTTATGAACCATGACAGTGATCGGTTCATTCGTGGCGTATTCGGATTTACCGGACGCCAGGCCGACTTTGGCGACCAGTGCCGGCAGCGTCGGAACCAATCCGTCCAGTCTGCCTTGATAGACAGGTAAGGGACTCGCAGTTTGTTGATTCAGATCAGCCGAAAAATTCAGCACCATCAGCGGCACATTTATACCGGTGGTCGAACGGGAAACGGAGCGGTCAAAAAAACTGCTTGTGCCTTCAAACAAGCCTTCCAGATGCCAGGGCGAACGGCAGCTTTGATTGGCTCCGCAGCGCGTATTGATGCCGACCGTGCCGCGCAGCGGACCTTGCAAAATGGTACGCCCATCCGGGAGCGACACGGACGCCACTCCCTGGAATGTTCCCACGCCGTTGGCGTCGGCATTCAAATTGAAAATTTGCGTGACAAGTTTGCTGCCGTCGGGAATCAGCGCCTGTGACTGATCGCACAAGACGTTGGCGCTGAGTGTCAATTCCGCCGAAGTGCGCGTGATGACACCGGTGAAGTTTTTCGACAACGGAATGACTCCGGCGCTTTGCGCGTTGCCTTGAACGACGGACATGCTTATCGCCAGTAGTATCAACCCTAGTGTGCCGCCGATTACGAGAAAGAATCGTTTCATAACAAAAACCTCCTGCAAACCATACTAACGCGTCACGCGGGCAAGCATGAAACTTGCAGGTGTACGTCAAATGCTTTGCGAGAATTTCAATTTTCGGATTTTTTTAGAGGTGTAAGCCAACGCTCTGACGCGCTTTGACTGAGTAGCGTTGGCCGCCTTTGCGTGCCGCATTCAAAGCTGAAAACTGCTCAGACCACCTGCACCCGACATTGAAAATTGCTGATCCCGCCGGATCTTGTGGGCGGAGGGTGGGTCATTAGGTTGTAACCAATAACCGATTCATCGTCCGCCTTTTGCGTTTTTCTTCGTCAGTTGCCGGTTGAGTTCGTGAACCTTACCGATGATTTTGTCTTCAATCGCGGGCGTGTAGGGGCCGGGCAAATCGTAATAAATCATTGACTCGACCACTTCGTAGCCGCCTTCGGCATACATCCGCGCCGAAGGAATGTATGAGCAAAGATCGTTGCTGTAACCCGCGACCCAAGTGTTGCCACCCAATTCTTTTTTCAGTCGCAGCGAATAATCCGTAACGACTTCGCCCGCAAGCGCCACCAATTTCAAATCTCCGATTTGCAGAATCTGCACCGTGTAAGGGTATTCGGACATGATCTTGCCGTCGCGTTCCAGTTTGGCGAGCCAGCGTTCGGCGTGGCGGCGGCGGAAATCGTTTGGGTCTTTCAAGCGCGACTGCCATTCTTCTTTGCTAGGCGTGGGCGCAAAGGCGATTTTCACGC
>CAZRXE010000417.1:0-8548 GCA_964603695.1 uncultured Heliomicrobium sp. | reverse complement strand
AACGCCAGCGGAACCAGCAGAAAAATTGCGCCGAGAATCAGAACTTGCCGCATGTTGGTTGATTATTATTTTTTGCCGCGTGCGCTGAAATTGGCCGCCGCTTCCTTCACACCCGCGCGATGATTGGCCGCGCGCGCCATCACGAACAGCAAATCCGACAGCCGATTCAAATACTTCAGCGCGTGCAGATTGATTTCTTCCGTGGCTGCCAGTTCAACGACGGAGCGTTCCGCCCGCCGCGCCACGCAGCGCGCCAGATGCAGCGTCGCGCCGAATTGCGAGCCACCCGGCAGGATGAACTCTTTCAGCGGCTCCAATTCTTCCAGCAGCAGATCAATTAACTGTTCCATTTCGCCGATGTGTGTTTCGTCTGCGCGCGGAACCTGAATGGTTAGCGGACTGGCCAAATCCGCGCCGACGATGAACAGTTCGTTCTGGATTTTGCCGAGCGCGGCATCCAGTTGCGCGTCAGCCAGGCCGACCCGCGCCAGCCCCAGCCAGGAATTCAATTCGTCCACATCGCCATAAGCGGCCACGCGCAAATCCGCTTTGCTGACGCGACTGCCGTCCACCAGCGAAGTTTGTCCGGCATCGCCGGTCTTGGTGTAAACTCGTGTAATTCTCATCTTGCCTTACATCCTCTAAAAAGTAGGGCAACCTGCCGAGGTTGCCTGGTTTGCTTCAAAGACGTGTCCCGAGAACGCCGGGCAACTTCGGCAAGTTGCCCTACTGTTGCGCGACGATTTTCATCGTTTCAAGGTCTCGCCCGCGACGAAAAAACGGAACAATACAAATCGGCATACCGCCGCAACATTCGATCCAGGCTGAATTCGCGTTCAACCTTGCGTCCGGCTTTAGCGCCGAAAGATTTCTTCAGGATTGGGTTGTCGTGCAATCGCGCCAACCGATCCGCCAACGTATCGGCATCTTCCGGCGCGACCAAAAATCCTGTTGAATCTTCTTCAACCAACTCCGGCAACGCGCCGACGTTGGAAGCCACCACTGGCAAGCGCGCGGCCATCGCCTCCAGCACGGCTAGCGGCATGCCTTCGGACAGCGACGGTAGCGCGAATACATCCATCGCCAGCAGCAAGCGCGGCACGTCGTGGCGCAAGCCTGCAAAAATCACTTCGCGATTCAATCCCTGTTCGGTCACGAAAGTTTCCAGCCGCGTTCGTTCGCTGCCGTCGCCAACAATCAGCAATTTCAAGTTCGATTCAGGTTGCGTTTGATGAAGTTTCGCAAAAGCGCGAGCCAGCGTGATGGTGTCTTTGGTCGCATCCAACCGCGCGACGGTGCCGATGACGAAATCGCTTTCGGCAAAGCCGAACTCCGCGCGCGCGCCGCGTCCATCGGCCTCGTCAATTCGTCGCACATCAACGCCGTTGGGAATGACAGCTATTCGTTCCATTGGAAAGCCTGTTTGGCGGCAGTAAAACTCACGCACTTCGGCGGAGATTGCAAACACGCTGTCCGCCAGTTGATACAACGCGCGCCGCGCGATGCGGCGTTTCCAGGGGGCGGCGTGCAAGTGCGGAAAGTTGCGTCCGTGTTCGCTGTGAACCAGTTTGACGCCGGGCGTCAGCAGTTTGGCAATTACCGTATCCACGCCCGACCAGCTTTGCGAATGCACAATGTCCGGCTGTTTGCGGCGAATGACGCGCGCGATTTTCAGCGGCATCAGGCGGTCGGCTGCTGCACCTTTGTTCAGATCAATGCAACGCACGCCTTCACGCAACAGGTGCGCCATTTCGCCGCGTCGCGACAAACAGCAAACGTTTTGCTCAAACCGCGTCGAATCAAGTCCGTTGGCCACATCAATCACCACGCGCTCCATTCCACCGACATCCAGCGAATCAATCACATGCAGAATTTTGATCTTGCCCTCAGTCATTGTCCCGCTGTAAACGGTAAATAACGCGCGAACAGAAAAACTCCCGCACCAGCGGCAGTCGCGTCAGCCATCTTGTCATTCGCGCCAACAGCGAACCGCCGAAGCCGTAAAGTTCGCGCCGTTCAATTTGCAATCCGACATTGCGGCAAACGGTTTCAAACTCGCCAATCGTCAGCCGGTTCAAATCCGGCAAGCGTTCCAGGCTGCGCCATTTGTTGGTTTTTTTGCGCCTGTGTTCGTCTTGATCCCACCAGCGCGGCGCGAATTCCGGCAGGTCGTAAATTCGCGCGCAAACGGCAATCAGCGTGCGTTCGGAAAACAAAATATGCGCCCACGGCAGCGGAACCAGACTTTCAATGTGATGACCGTAAGGATTCCTCCACGGCACCCACCAGATGAACACTCGCCCGCCCGCGCGCAGCACGCGCCGCCATTCGGCGATGATTTCCCGGTAATCCAGAATGTGTTCCAGCACGTCGAAACACAAAATCACGTCAACGGAATCGTCGGGCAATTCGATCCGCTTTGAATCCTCGGCGAGCAGAAATCGAGTTTGCGAGCCGGGCGCGTAAAGTTCGCGCGCTTGCGCAATCAAGGCGGGATTGAGATCAACGCCGATGACGCTTGCGGCACCGGCTTCCGCCGCCAGCAACGTCAGCGTTCCGCTGCCGCAGCCGAAATCCAGCACGTCTTTGCCCGTAAGTTCCGCCGGGCGGAAATGCGCGAAAAACTGTTGGCGCAATTCGGCGGCGCGCCATTGGTGATAAGCGCGCGGATCAAAAGTCGCGGCATTTTCGCCCGCGTCGCCAGTTTGGCGCGCCAGCACGCAGCGTTTGGATAATCGAAAACAGAGTTCCTGCATTATGGCTTCACCTTGACGCTGCCGGCGCAAACATCACCTTCTTTCAAGCCTTCCGTCCATTGTCGCAAGATGTTGGTTCGCTCTTTTGTTATCTGCTCAAGAACCACGCATCGGCACATCGGATTGACGCTGCCGTATTCCGCCGGCGACGCCGGATAAATTGACGCCAGATGCGCATCGCGAAACGTCAGCCAGGCGCGTTGCGCGGCTTTCAATTTTTCAGTGAAGGTCTTGTCCTGCCGGTATTCAGTCAGGATGCGCTGATAGGTTTGGTTCAAGCCGGCGTCGGCTTTCTTGTAGCGATTACAAGCGTCATGATTCATTTCGCCTTGTGTTTGGCCGGCAGTGCCGGTGGAAAGACCAAGCGTTGCGAATGCAAAAAACAGGAAAGCAAAGCCAGTCAGGCTTCGGCGAAGTTTTTTTTGAAAAGTCATGTTAGTCGTCTTTCGGAAAGTGATGGGTTGCCGCGAAACGAGAGTTTGTTGCGGCAGCAAGAATCGCAAAACCATTTGAGGAAAACAACGCCGGTTGCCAATTCGCGCAAGATTCGACTCGTTCGGATTCCGAAACCCGAGATCTGAAACCCAGTCCCTGGAACCTGACCAAAAAAGGACTTTGCCGTGTAGTTCAAAAGGTTTTTGGTAGTCAGGTTTCCGGTCTTATAGTTATTTGCAGTTGGGTGCGACCGACACCGCAAAAGGGATCACAGATGAACACAGATGAAATTTGAGGTTTGATCGGTATTCATCCCTGTTTATCTGTGGTTGTGCAGGGTCTATTCATTCTCCGGATTTAGCCACAGAGGGCACCGCAGAAAACGGAGAAAATCCAATATCTCTGTGTTCTCGGTGGTCTCTGTGGCCGAAAATGAATAGACCCTGATGGTTGTGGGTCGCACGCACCTGAAAACTGCTGTAAGAATAGCGTGGAAATAAAATCGCCATTCCTTACTTTGCACTGGCTTCAGTTATTTCCGCTCCTGGCTTGAAGCAGATATTCACGGTGCAAAATAACCGGACGCATCCAGAATTAACTCTGTCGTTGATTGCGTCAGCACTTTGAAGGTTCCGTCCGCCGGGCTGAGTCCGACGAAATAGTGTCGGTTGTAGCCCGCCGCCGCAGGCGCAGGATAGTTCGACGTGGCTACCAGCGGTGCCGTCATCAGGTTGCCGGGAAACAGCGTCAGGAAACCAGCGCCCGCCGTATTCACCACCGACGCATTGCCGACCACTGCCTGCGCCGATGCGGGTAAGCCGCAGAAATCGCGCGCCGGTTGCGTGTGCGTGGCCGCGTTCAGATTGCCTTGAATTGGAGCGTTCGTTCGCGTGCAGCCAACCAGCGGCGGCCCGCCGGGGCGTGTTTCCAGCAAGCGCACCGGTGCCGGCAGTGGATTGAAGAGCAGACCCGCGCCATTCGTGTCCACTGCTTCGGCGCTGTAGTAACCGAGAACGTCAATCACCAGATGCGTTGTGGTGAGTGTGTAAATCTTGAACTTGCCGTCAGCGCCGAGTTTGACCGCGAACGGGCCGTTAATGATGTCGCTGCCGCCGTAATTGGAACTGGCGATCAAGGGGCGCGTGCCGCCGCTGGGATAGATCGTCAGGAAGCCTCCGCCGTCGGGAAGCACGCTTGTCGCGTTGCCGACCAGCACTTGTGCCGAAGAGGGAATCGAGTTGCAGGGCGAAGCGACGGGCGAACGACCCAGCACGGCGAAATCCTGATTAGGATCGGCGTTGGGATTGCCCGTGCCGATGAGCGGCGCGCCCGGTGCGATGCAGCCATTGAGTCCCGCGCGCGTTTCCAGCAAACGAACGGGCGTGGGCAGCGGATGGAAGTACAGGCCGCCGCCGCCAGGCGGAGCATAGTAGCCGGTCACGTCCACGATGACGTGCGTCGTCGCGCTGGCGAAAATTTTGAACGCGCCGTCGCTTCCAAGTCCGACGGTGAAGACATTGTTGGTGACTTCGCCATTGGCGAAGTTCGAATTCGCGACGGTGGGTCGCGCGGCGGAGCTTGGAAAGAGCGTCAGGAAGCCGGCAGCTTGCGGAACGACGGTGATGTTACCGGTAACGGCTTTGGCCGTGGCGGGAATGCCGGAGCAGTCGCCTTGCGCGGGCAGGGTCAGCGTGCCGTTGGTGGCGAGCGCGTTACCGGGCATTGAGCAGCCGGTAAAGCCCAGTCGCGTTTCCAGCAATCGCACCGGCTGCGGCAGCGGATAAAACTGCAGTCCGCCGCCCAAGTCGGCGACGAAGGCGTGGCGGTTCGCGCCGGCGTCGAGCGTGAAACCGTCCAGCGTCGCCGTGCCGCTGAAATCGCCGGTCAGGACGAGTTTGTTGTTGGCGCGATTACGCAGCAGCCGATAGGGAATGTATTCGATGGGCGAGGCTGCGGTGTAGGTTTCGTTTTGACTGACATCGCCCGTGGCGCTGATTTGTTTGACCCATTGAAAATTGCCCGCCGCGTCGTATTTGGCGACGAACTGATCCACATCTTCCATGCTGACGACGGTTTGCTGGGTGGCTGGGTTTTCGCCGCCGAAAACGATCTGGTCGGAAAACGAACCGGCGATGACAGGGTTGCCGTCGGCGTCCAGCGTGATGCGTTCGGCGATGGCTCCGGCCAGGTCGGGGTCGGCTTCGGCCTGGCTCATCACTCGCGCCCATTCGGCCACGCCGTTCGCGTTGAATTTGACCAGAAAGGCGCTCATCAGTTCCGAATCGTCTTCGATGGTCACGTCGTCGAAAGTGGCGATGCCGTTGAACAGGCCGACGACGTAAGTCTCGCCTGAGGCGCTGGCCGCGATGTGAAAGCCGTCAATGTAATCTTCATCGCTCATCGCCCGCGCGAACAGGCATTGTCCGTTCGCGTCGTATTTGGCCAGAAAGGTGTCCGGGAATTGATCCGGGTTGGCCAATTCCGTCGGCGTGGAGGTTGGAAAAGTCACGTCGTCCAGAAAGATGCCGGACAGATACAGATTGCCCGCGCCGTCCGCGCTGAGGCCGAAAACGACGTCATCGCCGAGGCTTTGCGGGCGCGCGATCCACAGCGGCGCGCCGGTGGCCGGATCCAGCCGCGCCAACACTGCATCCTGTCCGGTGGTGGCGGCGACGGTCGTGCCCAGAAAATTCGTTCCCGTGAATCCGCCCGTCACGAAGACTCCGCCGTCGGCGTTGACGATGATGTCGAAAATTCCGTTGGGATTGGCGTCCAGATCGGCTGTGGGTTCGGGATCGTCCGGCGCGCCGCTCATTCCTCCGCGTGCCCAGGCCAGATTGCCTGCCGCGTCGTATTTGGCGACGAACTGTTCAAAATTGATGTCCGCGTTGTTGTCGTTGAGCGTCGCCACGGTTTGCCCGGCGGCGTTTTTGAACGCCAGCGACGCGACGAATCCGCCGCCGATGTAACTGTTGCCCGCCGCGTCCACGGCCAACGACAACGCGCCGTCCAATGACAGATTGGCCGGAACGCCGCTCGCCGGCCCGTTGGCTTGTCGCGCCCATTGGCATTGTCCGTGGGCGTCGAATTTGGCGACGAACACGTCGAAATCCTGCGTGCCGACTAGCGTCGTGGCGGGCGAAGTGTTGAACGTGACCGTGCCGGTGAATCCGCCCGCGACGTACAGATTGCCCGCCGCGTCGTAATCCGCGCCGCCGATTTGCGTTGTGCCCGTGCCGCCGATTTGCAAGGCGCTGTTGAAGGTGTCCGGCGTGGCCGATGACAAAGATGCAGGCAGCGAATTGCCTGCCGCTCGTGCCGGTTGCGAAGCCGGATTGAGCGACGGCCAGACCGGCAAGATGACTGTCACCGTGGTCGCAGCCAACAAGAGTGCGCGACGATGACGGCTGAGCGTCAGCCAATGCCAGTTGGTTTCGCCGTGTGCGCGTTGCGGTCGCAACAACGATGCCAGCAGGATTCCCAGCACGGCCAGTACGGCCATCAAGGCCAGCGCGTCAAATCCAATCAACTGAGCTTGCGGTTGCCGGGGCGGAGCCTGCGGCGTTGTCGTTCCTGCCTGTTGTCCATCTGCTTGCAAGCTCCTGCGGCAAGGCGTGTCCTTGAAGGTGCATTCAGGCAGAGTCGGTCCGCAGCAAACTCGGCAAGTGCCGTTTTGCTCATTGAACTCCCAACAGGGATGAGAGGCGCTTGCTTCCGTTCGGCGCGGCGAAGCGATCAATGCCAGGCCGCAGAGCAACACCAGTGCCGCCGGCTTCCACACTCGGCGGTGTTGCGCGAACACGGCGGCGAGTCTCGGCCAAACGCTCAGTGCTTTCGCCAACTTCAAATTGAAACACAAGGCCAGCAGCAGCCAGACGCCGCCCAGCAAAATCGCCAGGCTTAACCCGCCCGCAGCCAGACGGCGCGTGGGCGTTTCGGTTGAGTTCCGATTCGTCGCGTGGGCTTTGCTGGTGGCGGCCAACATCAGGTCGCGCCGACGCTGATTGCGCCGGGAAGCAGTTCCCTTCGAGGGAGCAAAACTTCCCAGGCGACCGCCCGGCACACAGCCTAGGCCATTACAGGTTGAGACGGTTGACGCGCGCGCGGTTTCCCGGATTTCCGGCAGAGCGCAAAGCGCCGCAATTAGCAGCGCGCCGATGAACAAGATTCTTTTTTTCATAACGGTTCCTCCTGTTGAGACGGGAATGGGGAATAGGCTGCCTGCTTTGCTCGCGGCAACCTATCGCGCAGCCGCGCCGCCAGTGCCGCCAGCGTCCCCAGCGTCAATGCCAGCGTTAGCAGCACGCAGAGTTTCGGCAGCCAATGCGGATGCCGGACATAAAAACTGAGTGTGGAAGAAATCGGCAGTTCGCCGCGCAAGGTTTGCCCGCTCCATTCCGGCACCGCCGCCGTCATTCGCCCGAAAGGATCAATCAGGCAGGTCTGTCCGGTGTTGGCGGCGATGGCGATGGAGCGGCGCAGTTCGATGGCTCGAATTCGTGCGAAGGCGCTGATTTCGTATTGCCCCTGTGATTGTGAAAACCAGCCGATATTGGTGATGAAGGCCAGCAACTCCGCGCCGCCGCGCACCTGCTCGGCCAATTGTTCCGGGTAAAACTGTTCGTAACAAATCGCCGCGCCGACGCCGCGCGATTGGCCTTGCCGGTCGGTGAAGCGCAGCACGCGGGCTTCGCGGCCCGGCGTCAGGCTGTAGGGCAGATTGAAATCAAGCGCCAGTTTCGATAGCGCCGGCACGCGATCCACGAACGGCACACGCTCGGCAAAGGGCATCAAGGTGCGTTTGCGATACGGTTCGGAGATGGCGACGGTGGAACGGGCTTTGGTCTGTTTCGGCGACGTGGACAGACTAAAGTCCGTCCCACGTTCCGGCGCAAGCAGAAAGGCGGCGTTGAAAAATTCCGTGTCCGTGCCCTGGAATTTCAACAGCGGCGAACGCTCGTTCGGATCGGTATAGGTTTGTGCGTCGAGCGCGCCGGTCAGCAGCGGCGTTTGCCGGCGCGCCACCTGACGGCTGAGGAAGTCGCGGACTTCCGCTTCGCGCGTCAACACGAAAGGAACGGCGCTTTCCGGCCAAAGAATCAGGTCCGTCAATTCCGACGGTGTTTGTTGTAAGGCGCGATTGGTCAGTGTCGCGGTTCGTCGAAGCGTCTGAAAATTGGTTTGCTCGTCGGCGTTGCGCCACGGATCAGTGTTCGGCTGCACCAGCAACACGGAAAGCTGTTTGTCACTGCGCGGCTGCGCCCAGAACACGTAACCGGTGTAAATCAGCGGCAAGGCCAGCATCAGGGCAATGCGGAATGCGGAAGGCGGATTGCGGATTGCGGATTGCGGATTGG
>CAZRXE010000416.1:0-7237 GCA_964603695.1 uncultured Heliomicrobium sp. | reverse complement strand
CACGCTTTCCAATCAAAAATTCTCCGCCCAGCTTGCACTCAACTACTAATTTTTTCATTGACAGATTTCGGGAGTCAGCCTACTCTTCACACGAATTCTTTAATAGTTCAATCAAAGAACAAAAACACTGCAAATCCAAGTGAGGAGGTGATGCGAGTGGCTCGCAGAAAATCGCCGACATTGACGGAAGTCGAGTTGGAGTTGATGGACGTGCTCTGGAACAAGGGCGAAGCGACGGTGGCGGACATTGTCGAAGCTTTGCCGGATGAGCGTCTGGCTTACAGTTCGGTGCTGACGATGATGCGGATACTGGAACAGAAAGGTTACGTTGCGCACGAGAAGGAGGGACGAGCCTTTATTTACCGCGCGTTGATTGATCGGCAGCAGGCGCAAAAAAGCGTCATCGGTTATTTGTTGAAACGGTTCTTTAACAATTCGCCGGAACTGTTGGTGGTCAATTTGCTGGATCACGAAGACGTAGGCCCAGCCGAAGTCAAACGGCTTAAACAAATGATCGAAGAAACAAAGTAAAGGAAGTTTCTCAAACCCCAGGAGGACGAAATGGGTACGTTCAATTGGCTGTTGGAAAACCTTGATCCGCTTGCGCAACTGCTGCTTCAGGCATTGTTCAGAAGTTTATGGCAGGGTTTGCTGATTGCGGTGTTGGTTTGGACGCTGCTCCGCGCGGCGCGACGCGCCAGCGCCACCACGCGGCACGCTGTCTGGCTGACCAGCGTGTTTGTGATCGCGGCGTTGCCTTTCATCGCAATTGCGACCCGGCGCGATGCGCCATTGCAAAGCGCCGCCGCCAAGTCGGAACTCCGCACGGACAAACGATTGCGCCGCCAGCGACGAACGCGCTTCCCTCGCTTTCAATTCAACAATTGATGGAGCGACGGGCCGCGCTGCCGCCCGTCAAAACCATTCCGTCGCAACTGGTCATGGACGCCGACCGCGCGCGGCAAATTGATCCTCCCGCGCATGTGGTGACGTTGGCCGAATCGGCGAAGGTCGCGCCGGCGGTCAGTTTCGTTCCGCCTGCGCCCCGACCAGGCATGTGGCAACGAACACGCAGTTGGTTGACGAACAGTCGTTGGCCGTTGGCATTGTTGACCATCTGGCTGATCGGTTGTGCGTTGATGCTGTCCCGCATCGGGCTTAGTTATTCTGCGCTGTTTCGTTTGCGCCGCGGGCTGGCCGCCGCGCCGATGCAGCAACAAGCGCGAGTGCAATATCTGGCCGATTTATTCGGCGTTCGCCGCGCGGTCAGATTGTTTGTCACTTCACGGGTGACGATGCCGATGACGGCGAGATCGTTCCGGCCAATCATCGTTTTGCCGACGGATTTGGCGCGGGCGCTTTCAGAAAACGAATTCGACAGTGTAGTGGCGCACGAACTGGCGCACATCAAACGCTGGGATTACCTGACCAATCTACTGCAACGACTGGCGCAAGCTTTTCTCTTTTTCCACCCGGCGGTCTGGTTCATCGGTCGGCAATTGATGATCGAACGCGAACTGGCCTGCGACGATTGGGCCGTGAAAATGTGCGAGCCGCGCCGTTACGCAAGCTGTTTGACACGGCTTGTGGAAATTATAAGCGACAGTCGCCCGCTGGCTGCCGCTGCCGGAATTCTGTTTGGAAAACACGTTATCTCTAGGAGGGTAGAAATGATTCTCAATCGAGACCGCAATGCGACAACCGCCGTATCGAAACCGGCGGTGGCTTATGCGCTGGGCTTGGCGGCGATGCTGGTGGCTGTGTGCAGCCTGATGTCGCCAGTCATCGCCATTCCACTTGGGCCGCTGGGGCAACAAGCCAAAAAGCAAAAGAAAGAAGTTAAAGCTCCAAATCCGTCTGCTCCGCACGTGGTGCCGCTGCCGCCGCCGCCGCCGGATTCGGAATTTGCTGCGCTGCCGGAAATCGCGGACATCGCTGAATTCCCGCCGGATGCGCCCATCGCGCCGCTGCCGCCGGAACCGGAGTTGTTGGCGCTGGAAGAAGCAGTGCTTTCATTGCAAGACCCGCCGGTCGCGCCCGCCGCGCCTGTGGCTCCGAGTCCCGTAGCGCAGCCGTCTACGCCCGGACGCATCGCCGGTGTTGCCGGCATCAGCTCTGCCGCCCCAGTTGTCTGGGGCAGTGCCGATGCCGTGAGCGACGCTCTTGGGGCAACCACCATCGCCGGCTGGGCGCAGGACGACAAAAACAAAACGCCCGTCATTCCCGAAGCTGAAATGCTCAGTCTGTTGACGGACATCGTCAAACGCGACACCGATCCGAACGTCCGCAACGAAGCGTTGCAAGGCATCTATCGTTTGCGCAGCGATGCCGCCATCAACACGCTGATTCAGCTTTACGATTCCGTCAGCGACGCGAAAACCAAAGGCGAGATCATTGCCTACATGCTTCGTCGCACCGGCGATAACAGCAAAGCCATTGCCAAGCTGACCCAAATCGCCAAATCCGAAAACAACGAAGAATTGCGCAACCGCGCGATTCGTTACCTGGGCAACGTCAAAGGCGACGACGGTGCGAACAACCTGATTGCCATTTATGACGGTCTGCAAGACGCCAAAATGAAGCAGTATGTCATTCGTTCGCTGGCCGCCAACAAGAGCGCCAAGGCGATTGAAAAGCTGAAACAGATCGCCAAAAACGACGCCGATCCGCAGGTGCGCTCCGCCGCCATCCGCAGCTTGTATAGCGTTGACAGCCGTTTGTACGTTGACACCATTCCGCCCGGCGCGCGCATCGGCTTGCTGGACGGCGACGGATTCAATTTCGTCACGCCCAGAGCGTTCGAGTTCGACGGCAAACGCTGGGAAGAAATGCAGCGCGAATGGGAACTGAAATGGAAACAGAATCAGGATAAATACCGCGAGTTGTTCGATAAGTTTCAATTCGACGGTCTGAACAATCTGCGATTGGAAATGCCCAAACTCGAATTGCGGTTGAAGGAACTGCAAGACCGACTGAAAGACGGAAACGACATAAACCTGATCGTTCCGCTGGAAAGCCAATTGCGCGGACAGGTTTCATTGCTCACTGCGCAACTGTCCCAGATGATGCGTTCGCAACAACAAGCCGCGAACAATCCAACGCTGAATGAAACGCTGCAACTGCTGAACTCGCTGCAAAGCCGTCTGGTAAACACGCCGAGAGCCGCGCGTCCCGTCAATCGCGTTGCGCCGACGCCGCGTCCTGCTCGGTCAACCGGCAGTGGCGTTTCTTCAAGCTCTTCGTTTTAACTCGCTCATCCACTTTTGGATTTCACTTGCTTGGCGCTCACGCGGCTCGCCGCCTCTGAGCGCATTTTTTTGCCCGGGTACTGAAGGAGGAAGCTATGTCTCGCAAAGCTCTTTTGACAATCGCGCTGCTCGCGCTGCTGGCCAGTTTGGCGGCGACGTTCGCGCAAGACAAACCGAAGCGCACTTACACCAAATCCGATTTCATCAACGTGGACGGCGGCAATCTGAACGACCGCATCGAACGCGCCTTTCGCCAATTCAAATCCTCGAATCAAGGCGAAACGGTTTGGCTCGCCTATCACTTCCCGGCGCGCGAAGGTTCGTACATTGGCCCCTTCGCCGGCAGCATTTATTACGACGACGGCATCCGCCTGGAACGCAAGGACGACCCATCGCAAGCCGCGGTCTTTTTGCTGACAGACGCCACTGGCTCCGCGCCCAAAGTGACGCGCGTCAAAACGCTGAGCCTGAAAGAAGACTTCGTGTTCGAAGACCGGCAGGTCTATTGGCTGGGTAATGCTGACGCCAATCAAAGCCTGACGCAATTGTCCGCCTTGATGCGCAACGACAAGGAAAACAAGGAACTGGTGCGCGGCGCACTGCGCGCCATCGGCTGCCACGACAGCCCGCGCACGGTGTCGCAGCTCAAAGACTTCATTGGTCAGGAATCGAATCCGGAGTTGCAGCGGTCGGCTGTTTCCAATCTGGCGCGCGTGAAGACTTCGGATGCCGTGGACGCGCTGATTTCGCTTTATGACGACACAAAAGACGAGTCGGTGAAAGAGGAAGTGATCGCGGGTCTGGGGCGCTCGAAAGAACGCAAAGCGGCGGACAAGCTGCTGGCCATCGCCCGAAACGATCCGAACTCGAAAATGCGCCAACGCGCCATTCGCCGCCTTTCCACCAGCAACAGTTCGGGATTCTTTATCAACTGATTCGTCCGGGCTGACGATGTTGGGGCAAGGTATCAGTGGCGCTTGCTCACGCGCGGGCTATTGATACCTTGCCCGCCAACTGCCGCGCCAATGAGATTCGACTATAAACTTCAACCGCTCCCCAAGTCAGCAACACAGCCGCCGAAACCAGAATCCCTAATTGAAGCTCCGGCGGTTCGATTCCCAACATCGCGCGCAAACCGGGCAGCAACATTGCCAACAACTGCAACACGACGCCCAAGCCCACGGTCAGATGCAGCGCGCCATTGAATTTCGGCAGCACGCTCAAACGGCGCGCCGGATAGGCGTAAAACAACTGGCTGAGCGTGGCGTACAAAAACAGCGCGCCGCGAACGTCCAGTTTGCCGTGACCGAATTGCGGCAGCACGGCCAGCAATACGCCGCCGATCAAGGCTTGAATTGCGCCGGCGGTGAACACGAATCGCAATGAAGCCTGATCGAGCAGCGGCGCTTGCGGATCGCGCGGCCCGCGCAACATCACGCCGGTGTTTTTGTCGAAACCCAAAGCGACGGCGGGGGCGCCGTTGGTGATGACGTTGATCCAGAGCAGTTGAATCGCCGTCAGCGGCAACAACAATCCGCCGTCCGCTTCCCGCAACCCCAGCCAGAAAGCGCCCGCCGAACCGCCAATCACCAACAGCACCAATGCCAGATTGGCCGAAAACAAAAAGCGGATGAATTTCTGGATGTTTTCATAAATGTTGCGGCCTTCTTCAATGGCAGCGACGATAGTAGTGAAGTTGTCGTCGAGCAAAACCAGATCGGCGACTTCGCGCGCCACGTCGCTGCCGCGGTCGCCCATGGCTACGCCGACATCCGAACGTTTCAGGGCGGGCGCGTCGTTGACGCCGTCGCCGGTCATCGCCACTATCTCGCCGTTTTGTTTCAAGGCTTCCACCAAACGCAGCTTATGTTCCGGCGCGACGCGGGCGAAGATGTTGGTTTCCTTGACGGCTTCGCGCAGCGCGTCGGGTGGCATTTCTTCCATTTCCAAACCGGTCAGCACGCGACCCGGCGCAATGCCGACTTCGTGCGCCACGGCCAGCGCCGTTGCCGGATGATCGCCCGTAATCATCATCACGCGGATGCCGGCTTCGCGGGCGCGGCGAATCGCTTCGGGCACTTCGGGGCGCGGCGGATCCCACAGCAAAACCAATCCCAAAAAATCCAATTCGGTTTCCGCTTCACCCGCGCAGGCGCTTAGCGCCAGCACGCGGTAGCCTTCGCGCGCATACCCTTCGGCCTTTTCTTCCCACACGCCACGCTCAGCGGCGGTCAGCCGGCAGCGTTGCAAAATGACTTCGGGCGCGCCTTTCAGATAACTGACCAGGCCACCGCCTTCCCTGACTGTTACGCGCATGAATTTGTTCAGACTGTCGAACGGGCGGCTGCTGTGGCGCGGCAGTTCGTGTTTCAAGCAGGCGGGTTCAATGCCTTGTTTTTGCGCGTAATCCAGCAGCGCCAGTTCCAGCGGATCGCCCGCGCCGGCGGCGACTTCGGCGTCGTTGGCCAGTGTCATCGCGTGCAGGGCGCGTTTGGTTTCTGGACTGTCCAGGTCGCGGACGAACATGCGGTTTTCCGTCAGCGTGCCGGTTTTGTCCGTGGCGATGACGGTGATCGCTCCCAACGCTTCAACGGCGCTCAAGCGGCGTACAACGGCTTTTCGTTTGGCCATACGCTCCACACCCAGAGCCAGAGTCAGCGTCAGCACGGCGGGCAAACCTTCGGGCACGGCGGCCACGGCCAATGCCACGCCGAACAGAAACACGTGGCTGAGCCGGTCAACGCCTTCGGCCAGCAAGCCGCCCGCGATAATCAACACCACCAGCGCCAGCACCGCGCGCGCCACTTGATTGCCGAATTTTTCCAGGCGTTTTTCCAGCGGCGTTCGTTCGGCTTCGATGCCGCCGATCATCACGGCCAGGCGTCCCATCGCGCTTTGTTCGCCCGTCCGGCTGATTTCAAAATAAGTTTTGCCGCGCACCAGCAGCGTTCCGCTGAAGATTTCTTCGCCGGCGTTTTTTTCAATCGGCAGGGATTCGCCGGTCAGCACGGACTCATCCAGCATTGCGCCTTCGGCTTCCAGCAAACGGCCGTCGGCGGGAACGCGGTCGCCGGCTTCGATGCGTACAACGTCGCCGGGAACGAGTTCGCTGCCGGGCAGATGTTTCAATTCGCCGTCGCGTAGCACCCAAACCAGCGGCGCGGCCATTTCGCGCAAGCGTGCCAGCGCGGCTTCGGATTTGTTTTCCTGATAAACGCCCAGCGCGGCGTTCAGCAACAGGATGACGGCGATGGCAATGGATTCGGCGGGCATGCCGGTCGCGCCCTCGCTGACCCAGACCACTATGTCTATCGCCAGCGCGACCAGCAGAATGTAAATCAGCGGGCTTTTGAATTGACGCAGAAATCGCCGCCACCACGGCGTGGCGGGTTTGTCCGGCAAAGCGTTCGGGCCGTATTGCTGCAAGCGCGCCTGCGCTTCGACGCCGGTCAAACCCGCAAGCGCGGCTGTCGTTTTTGTCATCGTCATTTATTCCAACTCCACAATCTGTTGATGTGTGGGGATCACTGTGTTCCAGCCCAGAGTTTCAACAATCCTATCGCGCAACGCGACAGAAGCTGCCGGTTCGCCGTGAGTGATGAAGGTGGTGCGCGGCGGGCGTTTGAAGCCTTTCAGCCAGCGCAAAATTTCAGACCAATCGGCGTGCGCGGACAAACTGCCTATGTTTTCGATGGCGGCGCGCACGGGAATCAGTTCGCCGTGAATTTTGATTTCTTTCTCGCCTTCTTGCAGCCGCCAGCCGCGCGTGCCGATGGCTTGATAACCGACCAGTACGACGGTGCTGGTCGGATCGGGCAGGAAGTGCGCCAGATGATGCAACACGCGCCCGCCCGTCGCCATGCCGGAAGCCGAAATGATTATGGCCGGGCCGGATTGCGCGACCAGCGATTTTGAGGCGGATAGCCCCGACACCAGTGTAAATTGTCCCGTGGCCAGCGCATTTAGTCGGCCTACGCTCAGGCGTTGCA
>CAZRXE010000415.1:0-7310 GCA_964603695.1 uncultured Heliomicrobium sp. | reverse complement strand
GCATCCGCACGCATACGGCCTTGCGAATCCACCGGTACTGTCAGTACACGCTCGCGCCCCAATCCCAGCAGGCCTAGCGATTTCAGCAAAGCCGGATGCACTTCTTCGCCGACCACCACAGTGATGGGTGGTGCGCCGAATAAACCGTTCGCCTCCACGTCCCAACCGGATTTTTCCAAAACGAAGTGTCGCGCGGCAGCCAGACCGCTGAAGTTGGCCATTGTCGCGCCAGTGACGAATGCTCCACCGCAAGTCATCGGCAGGTGCAACAGTTCCAACAACCAGCCAAGTGCGATTTCCTCCAATTTGGCAGCCACCGGCGACATCACCGCCAGCGCGGAGTTCTGATCCCAAGCACCGGCTAGCCAGTTGGCGGCCAGCGTCGCTGGCAAGGAACTGCCATTAACAAATCCGAAATACCGCCCACCCGTCATTGTCACCGTTGCGGGCGAACCGATTTCATCGAGCAACGTCAGGACGGTTTCAGCAACAGTAGGATGTTCGGGCAACGCCCCGCCAAGTGCTGAAAGTCCTGCGATGGCTTCGGGCAAAGGTGAAACGCGATGCTCTGCCAGTGTTTCGCGGTAACGGATACTGCGCTCGGCAGCCAGTTTTAACAAGCCGGATAAAGAGTCTTCTCTTGATTTGTTCATTGGTTCTCTCAGGAGTTTATACGTTCAGTTTTGGGAATCGTAGTTCTCGAAGGTGGACAGCTTGCGGTATTTGATTGGACCAGACAATTCGTAAACTGCCGGTTCGCTGCCCTTGAAACCTGATACCTAAGACCGGAAACTTGGCCTACCAAAAAAATCTGTTGAACCAGATGGCGAAGTTCTTTTTTGGTCAGGTTTCAGGTCTCAGGTTTCGGCACGGAGATTGTTTAACAGCGCTCGATAACGCAAAAACCACACAAATTTCTCGGAGGATGTATGACCTTACTGGACGTTTATCAAGGGTGCGTAACCTGGACCGAATACCTAACGCAACAAAAAGGCTTAGCTGAATCCATTATTTCGTTATCAGACTCAGGTCTCAATAAAAATTCAATAAAGTTCTCCCTAAGTAAACAAGAGCATCGCGCCGCGCTGACGGGTGGTCTGGGTGCGGTGCGCAATGTGGCGCGCAACGAAATGCGCGATGCGCTCCACACGCTGGAAATGAATCTGGCGACGCTGGCCGGCGGCGTGGCACAGCTCAAGGCGGATTTCACACCAATGCTCGGCGACATTGTTTGGAAGCTGGAAATGCAGCAGAGTGGTTTGCTGGAAGTGTTGGAAGAAATCCGGCTGGCCGAATTCGAGCGCGAAGCCAGAGCCTATCGCACGCGCGCCGAACGCGCGTACCTTAACGGATGGTACGCGGAGGCGCTACACGATTTTTTGAAAGCCGAAAAACGCAACTATCCCGATTACGTAGTGCTACGCTCCATCGCCAACATCTATCTTTACCATTCCATTAACCTGCCGAAGGCACTGGAATATTTCAGCAAAGCCGCGAAATACGCGCGCCCCAGCGATGCGCAACAGGCTGCGGAAGCGCATTACTTTGCCAGTTTGGTTCGCCTGATCGAACAACAACCTCAAATGGCGCTGGCGCAGTTGCACGAAGCTATTCGGCTACAGCCGCAATTTTCCGAAGCGCATTACCAGCGCGCAATTGTTGCCGCCATGCTGGGCGAAACCGAAGAAGCCATTGACGGTCTGGAACAAGCCATCAAAGGCGATGCGCGCTATTACGAACGGGCCAAGACCGATCCGATTTTCGATGCGCTGCGGCCACAGGTCGAAGTCCTGCTTGAACGTCTGGTGCGGCCAGTGCGCGAGCGCGTCGAACAAGTGAAGCACGACGCTGCGCGTTTGCAGGGCTATGTCATAGCCGAATCCGAGCAGGAAAAGATCAACAGCGTTTTCCGGCAGATGGAACAGCAACAATCCGCCGACGCCACTTACCGCGACCGGCTGCAAATCCTCGAAAGACTGACGCAGTTTCAACATGAACTGCGGCACATTCACGAACGCTTTGACAAACGCTACGCGATTGATCCGCGCGATTATGTACGCTCGATCGCCTTCAGCCACGGCGGGCAATGGCTGGCGGCAGGCTTTTTGCACGGCGGCGTGCAATTGTGGGAAGTGGATTCGATGGCGCAGTTGTATGCGCTGCAAGGTCATCAGGGCAGCGTCAATTCCGTCGCCTTCAATCCCACGGACACGCTGCTGGCCACAGGCAGCCGTGACAACGCGGTGAAAATTCTGGAAGCCGACAGCGGCAAGGAGTTGCAGGTGCTGCGCGGCCATTCGGAGGAAGTACACGCCGTCGCCTTCAGCCCGGACGGACAGTGGCTGGTTTCCGGCAGTCACGACAGAACCATTCGCGTCTGGCGCGCCATCACGGGGCACGAAGTCGAAACCCTGCGCGGCCATACGCGCCCTGTCACGTCGGTGGTGTTTCATCCCGACGGACAATTGCTGGCTTCGGGCAGTTGGGATCGGACAATCATGCTATGGGATTTAGAATCAGGCCGCGCGAAAAGCATGCTCACAGGCCATAACAAAGGCGTCGCCTCACTGGCCGTCAGCCCGGACGGGCGCTGGCTGGCTTCGGGCGGCGAAGGCGGCGAAGTAAAGCTTTGGGATTTGCGTCAGGGCCGTGAAATCCGCGGCTTCGCCGGTTTGCGCAACAGCGTCACCTCAGTCGCCTTCAGCCCGGACGGGCACTTGCTGGCCGCTGGCAGCCTGGGCGTGCGCATTCTGGTCTGGAAAACGGAAACGGCTGAAGTCGTGCGGCAACTGGAATACGACAGCATCAGCTACAATTCCGCCGCCTTCAGCCCACGCGGGCAGTGGCTGGCTCTGGGCAGCCGAGACCTGCAATTGTGGTTGAAAGTGATCCTGACCGAAGAAGAATACGCCGCCATCAAAGCCGGCGAAGCCCGCGCTTTCCAAGTCGCGCAAGAAAAGAAAGAAAACTCGCGGACAGGCTACGTTACCCTGTTGCCTCTCAAATGACAGCCTTTCCAGCTAAGGCGCGGTGGAATCGGGCGTCGTCTTAGGGGTAATCGTCACAGCGATCAAGACCGCCACGGTAAATAGCGCGCCACCAATCCAACCCAGCCAGGTGGGATGCAGCGCCATCATCCAACCGCCCATGACCGGCGCGACGATGCGCGCGAAGCTCTCCAGCGAAGTGGTCGCGCCTAACACGCCGCCGCGCCTTGTGGGCGGCGCTTCCTGCGTAATCAAACTAGTCAGCGAAGGGCGTCCCACGCCGTGGCCGAAGGAAAAGAACAAGGCGACGAAAATCAGCTTCCACCAAACGTCCGCCAACACCAGAAAATACAATCCAATCGCGCTGCAAATCAGGCCGAGCAGCATGGCTTTGTAATCTCCGATGCGTTTGACCAGCGGGCCGATGACGCCGCCTTGCCAGATAAGCCCGAGAAAGCCCGCAAAACCCAGAAAGTATCCGGCCTGCTCCGCCGTGAAGCGTAGTTGGCGGTCGGCAAACAAACCGAACATCGAAACATAGAGCGCGAACGGCAGCGACATAAAAAAGAACACGCCCAGTAATCGCTGCAATTCTGGTACGCGGAGGTAATCGAACACGCGTTTGTAAACCGCCAGGCCCGTGGCGCGCGCTTCATCGCGTTGATGCTGTGTTTCCGGCAACAAAAAGGTCGTCGCCATAATGCTCAGGAAAGACAGTCCCGCCGCCGCAAACGCCGGCACATCATAGCCGAACCGCGACAGAAACCCGCCAAACATCGGCCCAATCAAAAAGCCCAGCCCGAACGAAACGCCGATAATCATCCCGAAATTTCGCGCCCGCTGTTCCGGTTCGGTGATGTCGCTGATATATGCCTGCGCGACTGTCAGATTGCCGCCTGAAATGCCGTCCACGATTCTGCCTATGAACAGCCACAACATCGCGTTCGGCAAAAACGAAGCCACGCCGAACAAAAGGAATCCAAGACAGGAACCGATCTGGCTGTAAAGCAACACCGGACGCCGTCCGTAACGGTCGCTCAAATCGCCCAGAAACGGCGAAGCCAGGAACTGACACAGCGAATACGAGGCGACCAGATAGCCTATGGTTTGCGGTGAAGCTCCAAAATGCCCGGCGTAATACGGCAGCAACGGCAAAATAATGCTGAAGCCGAGAATGTCCACGAAGACGACGATAAAAATAGGAATCAGACGTTTATCTTTGAACATGGTTTGTCAGGGGTTCGTGGTCAGTTGTCCGTTGTGAGTGGTTAGTGGTCGGTTGTTAGCTGCCAACGAACAAGCAATTATGGGCGACGGACAACTGACCACTGGCCACTACCGAAAACTAATCAGCACAATCTCGCGCGTTTCCAAACCGCGCGCTGTGGCCAGCCACTTTCCGTCCGGCGACCAATCGAAACCGAAAATCTGACTGGCATTGAAGTCCGTCACCTGTCTGCGCGGTTTGCCGTCCACCGGTTGATTAAAAAGATTCGACGAACCGCCGCTGTTGACCACGTAACTCAGCGATTGACCATCCGGCGTCCAGCGGAGCAAGCGTCCGGCCGTCACCGGAAGATCAAAGGCCGCCAGCGCGGGACCGCCAGCGAAAGGCAACACAGTGAAACGGCTTGGCGCGCCGGAGTTTTCGTCGCGATAAAAACAGACCAGCGAATTCCCGTCCGGCGAAACCATCGGATATTCGGAAAGCGCCTGCAACATTTGCACTGGATCGCCGCCTTCCAGCGAGACTTTCCACAACGTGCGTTTGCCGGCGCGAATTGAAGAAAACACCACCCAACCATCCGGCGAACAGCGCGGATCCAAATCCAACTGGCCGAAGGTCAGTTGTTTCGGATTGCCGCCGTCTCGATCCACGCGCCAGACGCCGACCGAACCGCCGCGGTCGGAGTTGAACACCACGTAGCGCCCATCAGCGGAAACTGACGGAAAACTGTTATTGTCGCCATCCACTGTCAGTTGTTGCGATGCACCGCTAGCAACATTGAGCTTCCACAAATCCACTTTGCCGCCGGCGTTCGACGAATAAATTAGTTGATTGTCAGCAGTCCAGGCCAATCCCTGCGAACCATCGTTGGAACCGGAGCCGAAGGTAAGTTGCCGCGCCTGATTCGAATCATTGGCCGCAATCACCCACAGATTGGAGATTTGATTGATTCGCACGGAGGCGGCAACTGAAGCGTCCGCTGAGATTGTAACGCCGCGATAATCATTCAAATCGTTGGTGACGCGCGAAAACCCGCCGCCGGGATAACGAATCAGCCAAATCTGTCTGCCCAGCGCGCTTGGTTCGCGCGCGGCCATCAGGATGCCCTTGCCGTCCGCCGTCCAGACAACTCTGCCCACGCTAGGCCATTGCTGCGCAGTGAGAACGCGGGCGCTGCCATCGGCAACTTTCACCGCCAGCACGTTTTGATTCACGCCGTTGCTGAAATCCGTTATTGGGCAAGCGATGGTTTCGCCGTCGGGCGACCAGTCCGGCCCTTCAATGGAAAAGGATTCCGGCAAGGTTCTGCGCGCCAGTTCGCGTTCGGTCGCGCCATCCACCGGAGCGATGACCAGTGAACTTTCACTTTGTCCCGGCAGTTCGCGGACAAACACAACCCTGCCTCCGTCCGGCGAAAGCGCCACTGGACTGCTGACGTTCGCATGCAGCTTTCGCGGCGAGCCGCCGAGCGTGGGCACTCGATAGAGCTCGCCCGCCGGAGATTCCGTTTTGCGCAAAACGTAAAACACGTAATTGCCGTCACGCGAAAACGTCGGCGCGCGAAAACGTCCGTCAGTCGGTGGCACTATCTGCAATGCCTGGCTGGTGGCGGTGGATTGTTTGATCCACAAACTGCGCTTCCCGCCATCATCCACAATGTATGCGACATACTTGCCGTCCGGCGAAACCACTGCGTCAACCGCACGGCCAACCGTGGCCAGTTTGGTGAATCGCGCGGGTTTGATTTCAACCTCCGGCTCACTGCGCAGCCATTGGGCAATCCCGAAGCCCAGACCGGCGACGATCAACACGAACAACAGAATGCCCAACAAGACGCCGCGCTTATGTTTTTTGATTTCGCCCAGAATGATGCGTGCGCTGGTGTCGTGCGGCGAAGAAGCAATGTCCGTTTCCTGCGCCGATTCCCTGCTGGTGACGAAATCCTCCGGATTGCGCTTCGGCGTGGAATCTCCGTCGTTGGTACGGCGACCGCCCTCCGACTGAGTTTGCCGCGTCAGATGCAATTCGGCACTGAAAAGCGACCGCTGACGGCGAAGGTCTGTTTGCAGTTCTTTGGCCGAGAGGTAACGCTCTGCGCGATCTTTGGCCAACGCCCGATGAACTATCTGTTCCAGTTCGGGCGTAACTTCGGACGAGCGCGTGGAAAGTGGCGCGGGTTCGCGATGCAGGATAGCCGCCATCACATCGTTCGCCGATTGGTCTGCAAAGGGCGAACGCCCGGCGATCATCTCGTAAACCACAATGCCCAGACTGAAAATGTCCGAACGCCCATCCAGCTTTTGCGCTCGTGCCTGCTCCGGAGACATGTAAGTCGCGGTTCCCAGCACCAACCCCGGATCGGTTTCGACTTCCAGCGGCGAACGTTTCTCTTCGCCCGAACCTGATGAATTGCGCAACTCCGTCAGTTTAGCCAGGCCGAAATCCAGTACCTTCACGTAACCGTCCGGGCGCAGCATGATATTTTCAGGCTTGATATCGCGATGCAGAATGCCCGCGCTGTGCGCCGCGTACAGCGCGCCGGCGATTTGCATGGCGATATCAATCGCTTCACCAACAGCGATTCGCCCACGCCGGATTTTTTTCCGCAGGGTCTGGCCTTCGATGTATTCAGTGGCAATGAAATGCGCGTTTTCCACCTGGCCAACTTCAAAAATGGTGATGATGTTCGGATGATTGAGCGCGCTGGCCGCGCGTGCTTCTTTTTCAAACCGCAACACACGTTCCGTGTCGTGTGTGTAAGCCTGAGGCAGAATTTTCAAAGCGACTTTGCGGTCAAGCTTGGTGTCGCGCGCCAGATACACTTCATCCATGCCGCCCGCTCCCAGCAGCGAAAGAATCTCGTAACGGTCGAAACGAGAACCGATGTGAATTGGCATAGATTGAAAAACCGTGCGGGAAAAAATGCCCACGCAGTCTAGCATCGGGCTGCGGATTTTTCTATGTGGGGAAAACCGCCGCTTTGGGCGTGTAAGAGAGCAAGCCACCCGTTTCAAAACCATAGATGCACTCGAATTATCCGTAGTCATCTGTGTTTCATTATTGCAGAAAGTTGACTGGGACTGTTGCCGATCACG
>CAZRXE010000414.1:0-2651 GCA_964603695.1 uncultured Heliomicrobium sp. | reverse complement strand
TTGTGCCGATGCCGTGCGGATCGTCGTTGCAAATCATATCCACGCCGTGTTCGCGCCCGAAGCGGATCATCTCGCGCGCCAGGTCGGCGTCGAGCGGGTGATAATCCAGCGTTTCCAGCGTCTCGATATTTTTGGTCAGCGCGCCATTGTGAGACACCAGCGGGATGTCCAATTGCAAGCGCAAAACCAGTTCGCGCGCCGAACCGAAGCGGCGGCCGGTGACCAGCACGACCAAAACGCCTTGTCGTCCGGCTTGATTGATGGCGTCGAGAGTGCGCGGCGTGATTTCTCCGCGCGGCGTGAGCAGGGTTCCGTCAATGTCGAGTGCAAGAAGTTTGATCGGCATAAAGCGCGGGCAATCTATCATCGGTTCCGAAAGGTGCTGCTGGTTGTCATGCTGTTCCCGTTTTCCGAAAAGGCTTTGCAGGAAGTCAATTTCGTCCGTCACTGTCCGAAAACATTGGCGTGCAATCTTCGCATGCCGCGCAGCCAGCGGTCGTAATCATTGGCTTTGCGTTGAATGTAGTCCGCGACTTCCGGGTGCGGCAGGATCAGGAAGCGTTCATCCGCCAGACCATTCACCACGCACTCGGCGACTTCTTCAGGAGAAACCGATCCGGCAACCAGGAAGTTTTCGCCCTGTCCGTCTTCGCCGAGCAGCATCCGCGTGCGAACGCCTTGTGGGCAAAGGCAGGAGACTTTGATGCCTTTGTCGGCGTAGCTGATCGAAAGCCATTCAGCAAAGGCGACGGCGGCGTGCTTGGTCACTGAATACGGCGCGGAACCGATTTGCGTCAGCAAACCCGCCGCCGACGCCGTTTGCAGCAAGTAACCTTCGCCGCGCGCGATCATTTGCGGCAGGACGGCGCGCGCCGCGTAAATGTGCGCCATCACGTTGATGCCAAAAATCTCCGCCCAATCTTCATTGGAAACTTCCGCGCCGCCAGCTTTGCCGCCGATGCCCGCGTTCGAGCAAAACAAATCAATTTGGCCGAATTGTTCGGTGATTTGATTGACCAGATTAATAATGTCGGTTTCGTTGCTGACATCGGTTTTGACGGCCACTCCGCCGATTTCCGCCGCGACTTCCTGGGCTTTGTCGGATTCAAGATCGGCGACCACGACGGCGCGCGCGCCTTCGGCGGCAAACCGTTCGCACAACGCGCGACCGATTCCCATCGCGCCTCCGGTGACAACTGCAACTTTGTTTTGAAGGTTCATGATTTCCTTAAATCAATTCGGCGGCATGTGTCAGCCGCTCGACCGCGCGTGTTTGCCCAATGGCGACTACGACTTCAAACAGGCTGGGGCCGACCGCTTGGCCGGTCAGCGCCGTGCGCGTGGCATTGATGAGCAAACCGGCCTTGACGCCTTTGGCATCGGCCAATGCGCGCAGCGCAGCTTCCGCCGTGTCGTGCGTCAGTTCACCGACCGCAGCAAAAGCTTCGGCCAGTTCCGGCAACAAGGTTTTCAGCGACGGGTCTTTTTGCAGATTCTTTTTCACCGCTGCTTCGTCGAATTCAAAACTCAGGTCTTCCACAAAATACGGGCGACCGTGAGCGGCGAAGTCCAGCAGCGTGCGCGCGCGTTCGCGCAGCAGGGTGATGACGTGTTCGTACCAGCCGCGCCGTTCGCCTTCGTAATCGTCGCGCCACAACCCGGCTTTCAGCAATTCGGGTTTGATGAGCGGCAGCAGTTTTTCCAGCGGCCAGGTTTTGATGTACTCGAAGTTCATCCACAGAGCTTTTTGATCCGTCCAGTTGCGGGCGTCGCCTTCGACAAAGTTAAAGACGGCGTTCGATTTGTGAATGCCTTCGAGCGTGAACAGCTCGATCAATTGTTCGCGGGTGAAAATTTCCTGGTCTTGCGTGCCTTCGATGCCGGCAGGCGACCAACCGAGCAGCGCCAGAAAGTTGACGAAGGCGTCCGCGATGAATCCTGCGTCGCGGTAAGTCGTCACACTGACGATTTCGCCGTGCTTGCGTTTGGAAAGCTTGCCTTTGTTCGGTGCCAGAATCAGCGGCAGGTGCGCGAACTTCGGCACGGGGCGGCCCAGTGCCTGATAAATCAAAACCTGTTTGTGCGTGTTGTTGATGTGATCCTGCCCGCGAATGACGTGCGTGATGCCCATTTCGATGTCGTCCACCACGACTGACAGGTTGTAAAGCGGATGGCCGTCCGAACGCAGCAAAACCAAATCTTCGGTGTCTTTGTAATCGCGTTCCTGCAGGCCGAAAACGGCGTCGTCGAATTGCGTCTTGCCTTCGTCCGGCACGCGGAAGCGAATGACGAAAGCTTCACCGGCGGCGGCGCGGGCGTCAGATTCTTCGCGGGGCAAAGCGCGATAGGGATTGACGATTTTCTCTTTGGCGATGTCCTGTTTGATGGTGGCGTCGTCGCGTTCCTGTTTGGGCGTGAAGTCGCGATAAGCCCAGCCGCTTTCCAGCAGTTGATACGCCGCCGCGCGATGTTTGTCGGCATAATCGGATTGATAAAACGGCCCTTCGTCGTAATCCAGTCCCAGCCATTCCATTCCTTCCAGAATGCCGCGCACCATCTCGTCGCTGGAACGTTGCTGATCGGTGTCTTCAATGCGTAGGATGAATTTGCCGCCCGTCTTGCGGGCGAACAGCCAATTGAACAACGCCGTG
>CAZRXE010000413.1:0-2286 GCA_964603695.1 uncultured Heliomicrobium sp. | reverse complement strand
GCATTGCCGTCAAAGACTTCCGCTGGGCGCGCAACACCAAAGGCGAATGGGCCGCGCAAAAATGTCCACTGGGCGAAGGCATGGTCAATTTCAAACGCTTCCTGCCGATGCTGAAAACGGCGAACTTCGCCGGCCCCGTGCAAATGCATTTTGAATACCCGTTGGGCGGCGCGGACAGCGGTGCCAAAACGCTGACTATAGACAAAGCCAAAGTCATCGAAGCCATGCGCAAGGATCTGGAAACCCTGCGCGGCTGGTTGCGAGATGCGCAACTGGCTTGAGAAATACACCCGTACCAGTAGCTAGCGCGTAAGCCAGCCATTGCTTACGCGCTAGCTACCGACACTTCAACCCGAAAGCGAGAACTTATGCCCGAAGAACCGATTTTGACGCAGGTTGAAAACCGCGTCGCCACGCTGACCTTCAATCGTCCCGACAAACTCAACGCGCTGAGCCGCGAACTGCTGACGCAATCTGCCGACTGTTTGAAACGCTGGGGACGCGACCCGGAAATCGGCGCGATTGTCGTCACCGGCGCGGGCCGCGCGTTTTGCGCCGGCGGCGATGTCGGCGGCATGGCCAAACAAAACGAAGCCCCGCCGCCGCTGGAACAACAAATTGACACCTTGCGCGAAGCGCAGGAACTTTCCTGGCTGCTGTACAACCTGCCCAAAGTGACCATCGCCGCCGTCAACGGTCATGCCATGGGCGCGGGATTAGGCGTTTGCCTGAGCTGCGACCTGCGCATCGCGTCGGAGTCGGCGAAGTTCGGCACGGCCTACGCCAAAGTCGGTTTCGGCGGAGATTTCGGCACGACGTGGCTGCTGGCGCGCAGCGTCGGCGCGGCCAAAGCCAAAGAACTGTTTTTCCTGAGCGACATCATTGACGCGACGGAAGCGCACCGGCTGGGTTTGGTCAATCGCGTTGTTCCGGCGGATCAACTGACCGCGCAAGTCGCCGACATTGCCATGCGCATCGCGCACGGCCCGCTGGTCAGCTACCGGTACATGAAAGCCAACGTCAATCTGGCGATGAACACGGACTTCCGCACGCTGCTCGACCGCGAAGCCGAAACCCATCTGCGCTGCGGCCAGACGGACGACCATAAAGAAGGCGTCCGCGCATTCCTGGAAAAACGGCAGCCGAATTTCACCGGGAAGTAAACGAACTTCGACAATGGCAAAAGCGAAAAGAAAAGAGCGGATTCCCACGCGGAACAAAAGCCCTTTCGGCTGGTGGGTTGCTTCATACATCGAACGTTTTGAACCTGAAAATGAAACCTCGGAAAGCCTGAATCGTCGTTGCCTGGCTTGGGAAAACACAATCATCATCAAAGCCCGAAATCGCGAAGAAGCGTTTCGCAAAGCGGAGAAAGTTGGAAAGCTTGGAGACGGCCTCAAAACCAAGATCAATGGACGAACGGGAGTTTGGCGTTACGAAGGATTGACCAGTTTGTTGGCGATTTACGAAGACCTGGAAGATGGTGCGGAGATTCTTTGGAATGAGCATAAGAATGTAAGCGTCAAAAAGGTTGAGTCTTGGGTGAAAAGCAAGGATCAACTGGAAACCTTCAATGACGGTGAAAAACCGTAGCAGCCTTTCTTCAGTAAAACCTGTGCGAAGGACGCAGCCGCCCAAAGGCGGAACTACAAACGCGAAGGAGCAAAATGGAATTCACCGAAATCATCTTCAGCAAAGAAAACCGCATCGCCACAATCACGCTCAATCGTCCGGCGAAGCTCAATGCTTATTCCGAAGTGATGGTGCATGAAATCATCGAAGCGCTTAGTGACGCGCGCGACGATGACGACATCCGCGCGGTCGTCATCACCGGCGCGGGACGGGGCTTTTGTTCGGGCGGCGACATTTCGCAGGACTTTCAATATCCGGCGCGCTATCGCGGCCACAAGATGGAAGCGATGTTGGAAATGCGCGAAAACATGCATCAACTGGTGACCTTGCTGCGCCGCTTTGACAAACCGACGATTGCCGCCGTCAACGGCCCGGCGGTGGCGGGTGGATTGACGTTGGCGCTGAGTTGCGATTTCCGCATCGCCGCCGAAAGCGCCAAACTCGGCGACACGAGTTTGAAATTCGCGTTGATCCCGGACGAAGGCGGCGCTTATCTGTTCCCGAAGTTTATGGGTTTAGAAAAGGCACTGAAGATGTCGCTGTTTTCCGAAGTCTACCCGGCTCGACAGGCGAAAGAACTCGGTCTGGTGACGGAAGTCGTGCCGGACGATGATTTGATGACCACTACGCGCGCCTGGGCCGCTGCATTGGCTG
>CAZRXE010000412.1:0-9587 GCA_964603695.1 uncultured Heliomicrobium sp. | reverse complement strand
GCAAGGTGCGGTGCTGGCGCGCGTGCGGCAAAGCGATTACGTCGTGAAAGTGAATCAAGCCGAAGCGCAAACCGCCGAATCGAAATCCGCGCTTGAAGCCAGTCAATCACAATTGATGGAAGCACACGCTTCCGTCGCCTCAAGCAAAGCGCAACTGGCCGAAGCCAACGCCGCGCACGAAAAAGCGCGGCTGGATTTCGACCGCGCGAAAAGTTTGTTCACCAGCCAAAGTTCCACCAAAGCCGAACTCGATGCCGCGCAAGCCCAATTGGACGCCGCCGCCGCCAAACAAAACGCCGCACGCGCGCAAATCGCCATGCTCGAAGCGCGCGCCGCCGCCGCCAATTCGCAAATCGAAATCAGTCGCGCCCGCGTCAAAGGCTCGCAGGCCCAGGTTGCCGAAGCGTCAATTCCATTGGCCGACACTTCGTTGCGGGCGCCGCTCGGCGGCATCGTGCTGCAAAAAGCCGTTGAAGCAGGCGCACTGGTTTCGCCCGGCAGACCGGGTTTCGTCGTGGCCGATACGAATTCGGTCAAGGCGATTTTCGGCGTGCCCGATCTAATGCTGCACAAACTGAAACTGGGCAGCGCGCTGATGGTCACGACCGAATCGCTGCCCGGCGAGGAATTTCGCGGCCAATTGACGCGCATCGCTCCGGCGGCGGATGCGAAAAGCCGCGTCTTCGACATTGAAGTCACCATTCCCAATCCGCGCCAGTTGCTGAAACCGGGAATGATCGCCGCGCTGGAAGTGCCGGAAATGCCGGAAATGAATGACGGTTCGCCTCCAGCGCCGATGCCGGTTGTGCCTGTGTCGGCCATCGTGCGCGCCAAAGATCGTGCGGGCGAATACGCCGTGTTCGTGGTCGAAGAGAGAGGCGGCAAAACCCTTGCGCGCTCGCGCGTCGTCAAACTGGGCGAACCGCTTGGCAACACAATTGTCGTGCGTGAAGGTTTGAGTGTCGGTGAGCGCGTCATCGTCACCGGCACATCGTTGGTGGAGGAAAACCGCTCCGTGCAAATCGTTCCCTGAACGTTGGAGGTAAATCGTGAAGCAGTTTTTCGTGGCTTGTTTGTTGTTGCTTAGTGCTTATGTGAGCGCCACAGCGCAAACCGTTTCGGCAAATAATTTTCCCATCGAAGCGCAGCCGTGGCCTGAAGCGGATGCGTTGTTCCGGCGGGAACCGCGCTGGCTTGGCGGAGACGACGCTTATTCCGTAGACCTGGGACGTAACCGCGTGTTGTGGTTGTTTGCCGACAGCTTTATTGCCACCAGCTCCGCTCACACACGGCGCGAATCGAAACTCATTCGCAACAGCTTGGCAATTCAGACCGGTGTTAACCCGGCAACAGCGCAGATCAAATTTTCCTGGGGCGGAAGTCACGACAAACCTGAATCGTTTTTTCGTGAATCTGGCAAGGTGTGGCATTGGCCCGGACACGGTGTCCGATTGGGAAAAACGTTGTTGCTGTTTTTGATGAAAGTTCGTGCGGTCAAAACAGGACTGGGATTTGAAGTGTTCGGTTGGCAAGCCGTGACGATTGACAACCCGGATGATGAGCCTGCCGTTTGGAGGATGCGATGGCTGAATTCGCCCGCCAATGATTTCGGAGTCATCGTCGGTTCAGCCAGCGTGTTGCAACGCGGAGCATACGTTTATGCCTTTGGCGCGGAAGAGCCGGGGATTCACAGCGTTTATGTCGTGCGGTGGCCGCTGGCTCAGGCCGAGCGTGGGAATTTGAGCGCGCCCGAATGGTGGACGGGCGCGGAATGGATTGCCCAAACACGGCTGCGCGCTAAACCGCCCGCAGTGTTCACCGGCGGGGAGACTGAATTCACCGTGCATTACGAACCGCGCTTGCAACGCTTCATCGAAATTCAGACCGAAGGCTTTGGCGCTGCCGAATTGGCTGTGCGCGCGGCGACGGATTTCACCGCTGCGTGGTCGCCGTTGCAAAAGTTCTTCCGCCCGCCCGAAGCCGCCCGCGCCGACGCATTGATTTACGCAGGTAAAGCGCATCCGGCTTTGCGGGGCGCTGACTTGGTCTTGACCTACGTCGTGAACAGCAACCACTTCGGCACACTGGTCAACGACAGGAGCATTTATTACCCGCGCTTTCTGAAAGCCACGATCAAGTAGGGAGAAGCTTCCATGTCCAAACATAAAACCGACTCAGAGATCATCGCCAACACTCGCAACACGGCGCGTTTTTTCGTCGAAACTCGGCACATTGCCTGGGTGTTGCTTTTTGCTGTCTCTGGCTGGGGCGCGTTCAGTTACTTGAAAATGCCGCAGCGCAAAGACCCCGACGTGCAGGTGCGCACCGCCGTCGCCTTGACGCCGTGGCGCGGCGCGAGCGCCGAAAAGGTCGAACAACTGGTTACCAAAAAGATCGAAACGCAGATGGCCGCCAACGCCAAAGTGACGAAGATCGAATCCGTCTCGCGCACGGGTTTGTCTGTGGTTTATTTCGATCTGGACGAAAACCTGAAAGAGACGGGCAAGGAACTCGACGACATCAAACTGAAACTGGACGCGATTCACGACCTGCCCGAAGGCGCGGGGCCGATCAATTTCATCAAGGATTTCGGCGACACGGCGGCGCTGATGTTGACCGTTGCCAGCCCAAAGGCCGGCGATGTCGAAGTCGAATTGCGCGCCAACACGATTCAGCCGGCGATTGAACGCGCGCGCGTTGGCAGCACGGGCGCGCGCGCCACGTTGATCATCTGTTTGCCGCAGGCGGTGAGCGTCGAACTGGCAAGCAAAAATCGTGAGCCGTTGATGAAGTATTTGGAAGCGCAACAAGTCGCGCGCGATTTGCGTCCGGTCGAAGGCGCGGGATTTATCGGGCTGGATGCGGCAGTCAATGGCGACGACGCGGCGCTGCCCGCGGCCTTTCAGCGTTTCGTGCGCGAACGCTTGCAAGCGTCGGAGCTGCACCCGGACGCCTGGCAGCCGGTTGTGATTCGCGATCCGCGCGAAACCAAAGCGAAGCTGGCGGCGGTGGCGGGCGACAAATACAGCTACCGCGAAATGAACGAGTTCACGGACTTGATCGAAAAAACCATCAAGACGCTGCCGATGGTTTCCAAAGTCACGCGCGCGGGGCTTCTGGACGAGCGCGTCTTTCTTTACTACTCGCAGGAGCGGCTGGCTTCTTACGGCCTGCAAGCGGCGGCGCTGGAAAACGCCGTCAAGGCGCGCAACACCGCGCTGCCGGGCGGACAGCTCGAAGTCGAAAACAAAAATCTTTCGATTGATCCGACCGGCGAATTCAAAAGCGAACGGGAAATCGGCGATGTGGCCGTGGCTGCCTCGAAAAGCGGCGCGCCGGTGTACTTGCGCGATCTGGTCGAAGTCTTGCGCGGTTACGACAATCCGCCGCGCTATCTGAACTTTTATAACCGGCGCGACGCGCAAGGCGTGTGGCATCGGACGCGCGCCGTCACGCTGTCGGTGCAGATGCGTTCCGGCGAACAGATCGGCAATTTCGGCGCGGCGATTGATACGACGCTGGCCGATTTGAAAAAGCGTTTGCCCGAAGATTTGGTGCTGGCGCGCACTTCCGACCAGCCGTTGCAGGTGCGGGAAAACGTCAATCTGTTTATGTCCAGTTTGTACGAAGCCGTGGCGCTGGTCGTGCTGGTTTCGCTGATCGGATTTTGGGAATGGCGCTCGGCGGTGTTGATGGCGCTTTCGATTCCGCTGACCTTGCTGATGACCTTCGGGCTAATGAGCGCGCTCGGCATTGATTTGCAGCAGGTTTCGATTGCCAGTTTGATTATCGCGCTGGGCTTGCTGGTGGATGATCCGGTGGTGGCGGGCGATGCGATCAAACGCGATTTGGCGACGGGGCATCCGGCAATCATCTCCGCGTGGTTGGGGCCGACGAAATTGGCGACGGCGATTCTTTACGCGACTGTGACGAACATAGTGGCTTATCTGCCGTTCCTGTTTTTGAAAGGCGCGACGGGCGAGTTCATCTATTCGCTGCCGGTTGTGATGACCTGTTCGCTGGTGGCTTCGCGGCTGGTTTCGATGACGTTCATTCCGCTGTTGGGTTATTACCTGCTGCGACCGAAAGCGGAAACGCCGATTGCCGAACGCCGCACCAAAGGCTTCGCGGCGTTTTATTACCGGATCGGAACGATGGCGATCAATTATCGCTGGCGTGTGCTGGCGGGTTCGTTGGTGTTGTTGTTGCTCGGCGGCGTGTTTTTCAGCCAGCTCAAACAGCAGTTTTTCCCGAAGGATTTGGCTTATCTGTCTTACGTGGACGTATGGCTGCCGGAAGACGCGCCGCTTTCCGCAACTAATGAAGCCACGCGCCGCAGCGAGGAAATCATCGCGAAGGTCGCACGCGAATACGGCGCGCAGCACAAAGGCGACGATGGCAAACCGCGTGAAGTGCTTGAATCGCTGACGACTTTTGTCGGCGGCGGGGGGCCGCGTTTCTGGGCGTCGGTCGCGCCCGAACTGCAACAACTCAATTACGCACAAATCATCTTGCAGGTGAAAGACAAACACGACACGGCGCATTTGATAGCGCCACTGCAAAACGCATTGTCGGCGGGCGTGGCAGGCGCGCGTATTGACGTGCGTCAACTGGAAGCGGGCAAAGCGGTCGGCGTGCCGATTCAAATTCGTCTTTCCGGCGAAGACCTCGACACGTTGCGCGCGCAGGCCGAACAGGTCAAAGCGATTTTTCGCGCCGATCCGAAAGCCGCGCGCGTTCGCGACGATTGGGGCGATGAAAGTTTCGTGGTCAAGCTGCAAACCGATCCTGACCGCGCGAACCTGGCAGGCGTGACGAACCTGGATGTGGCGGCGGCTTCGGCCAACGCCATCACGGGGCATCTGGTGACGACTTTGCGCGAAGGCGACAAACAGATTCCCGTCGTGGCGCGGTTGCGGATGGACGAGCGCGCGCAACTGGCCGACCTGAACAGTCTTTACGTTTACTCCTCGCAAACCGGCGGGCGCGTGCCGCTGCAACAAGTGTCTTCGGTCGGCTATCAAATGCAGACTGAAAAACTGCGCCGCCGCAATCAATTCCGCACGATCACCGTGTCGTGCTTTCCGGCTGCCGGTGTGTTGTCTTCGGAAGTGATGAGCACGGCGCGCGAAAGACTGAATGCTTTCACGGCGATGTTGCCGCCCGGTTACAAGCTGGAAATCGGCGGCGAGGAAGAGGATCAAATCAAAGGCTTCAACAATCTGCTCGTGGTGCTGGCGATTTCCGTCGCGCTGATATTTTTGGCGTTGGTCTTTCAATTCAAACACGCCGTCAAACCGCTGATTGTTTTTGCGGCGATTCCGTTCGGGATGGTCGGCGCGTTGGCTGCGTTGTGGGTGATGGGTTCGCCCTTCGGCTTTATGGCTTTTCTGGGCTGCGTCAGTCTGGTCGGAGTCATCGTCAGCCACATCATTGTGCTGTTCGATTTTATCGAAGAAGCCCACGAACGCGGCGAGCCTTTGCAAGAAGCCTTGCTGGACGCCGGGATTATGCGATTGCGTCCGGTGTTGATTACCGTTGGCGCAACGGTGATTGCGCTGTTTCCGCTGGCTGCGCACGGCGGGCCGTTGTGGCAGCCGATGTGTTACGCGCAAATCGGTGGACTGACGCTGGCCACGGTCATCACCTTGCTGCTGGTTCCGGTGCTGTACGCGATTTTCGTGCTTGATCTGAAACTCGTCGCTTGGGAACCTGCGGCGAAAACGAATCATCCGGCAAGCGATCTAAATGCTGCGGAAGCTTGAGGCGATTGCGCTGATGTTCAGCGCCCGCGGGTTGCCGCGACGCTTCGCTGCAATTCGTAAAGTTTGGTCAGGGCTTCCACCGGCGTGAGTTGGTTGATGTCGAGCGCGTCCAACGCCTCGATCAAGGCGGCGAAGTCTGACGGCGCGGCTACGGTTGGCGCGAGCTTGGTCGAACCGGTTGTCGCGCCATTGTGTTGGCTTAGTAGTTCCTGCGCGCGGTGAACGACGGGTTTGGGCAAGCCGGCCAGTTGAGCGACGTAAATTCCGAAGCTTTTTTCGGCGCGTCCGGGAACGACTTTGTGCAGATATTCAACTTCGTGGCCGCGTTCGCGAACGGCCAGATGAAAGTTGCGAACGCGCGGCAGATAGTCTTCCACATCCGTCAATTCGTGGTAGTGGGTGGCGAACAAAGTCTTGGCTGCAAGGCGTGGATGGTTATGCAGGTATTCGACCACCGAGCGCGCAATGGACAATCCGTCCGCCGTTGAAGTGCCGCGCCCAACTTCATCCAGCAAAATCAGGCTGCGCGGTGTGGCGCTGTGCAGGATTTGGGCGGTTTCGATCATCTCGACCATAAAGCTGGAATGACCGCGCAGCGTGTAATCGTGCAGGCCGACGCGGGTGAAGATGCGATCCACGATTCCCATTTGCGCAGATTCCGCCGGCACGAAACTGCCGATTTGTCCAAGCAAACAAATCAACGCCACTTGCCGTAGGTAGACGGATTTGCCGGCCATATTCGGCGCGGTCATCAACATAATTTGGCAATCTCGATTGGAGAGGGCTGTGTCGTTCGGCATGAAGTTGCGAGCGGTTTCGCCGCCGGAATCCGCCACGCGCTGTTCGATCATCGGATGGCGGCCTTTGACGATGATGATTTCGTCGCCGTCGTCGAGTTCGGGTTTGACGTAACCGAACCGCTCGGCGCATTCGGCCAGCGCGGCGCACAAATCCACGTGGGCGACGGTCGAAGCGACTTTTTGAATGCGGTCGTGATGGCGGCTGATTTCGTCGCAGGTCTGGCGGTAAAGATTGATTTCCAGTTCCAGTATGCGGTCTTTGGCGTTGGCGATCAGCGATTCGTGTTCTTTCAGCTCCAGCGTGAAAAAGCGTTCGGCGTTGGTGACGGTTTGTTTGCGTATGTAATCGCTCGGAACCAGTTTCAGGTTCGGTTTGGTGACTTCAATGTAATAACCGAAGACTTTGTTGTAACTGATTTTCAGCGATTTGATGCCGGTGCGTGCGCGTTCGCGGGCTTCCATCTTGGCCAGGAAGTCTTTGCCGCCAGTCAGGACTTTGCGCAGTTCGTCGAGTTCGGTGGAAAAGCCCGGACGGATGATATTGCCGCGCTCGAAATCCGAAGGCGGACGATCCGTGATGGCGCGGGCGACGAATTCGACGATGTCTTCGCAGTTTTTGAGAGAGGCGAGGAAGTCTTTGGGCGCTTTGGTTTTTTCCAGCAGCACGCGAATTTGCGGCACGAGGCGCAGGCTTTGCGCCAGCGCGACAGTTTCCGCCGGAACGGCCAGACGGCGGCGAATGCGTCCGAGCAGGCGTTCGATGTCCAGAATTTCGCTCAGCAGTTGGCCGAGTTTTTCGCGCATCGGTTGGCGTTTGAAAAACCATTCAACCGCATTTTGCCGCGCGCGCAGTTCGGGCAAATCCAGCAGCGGCTGCCGCAGCCAACGCCGTAGCTTGCGCGCACCCATCGGTGTGGCGGTCAAATCAATCGTCGTCACCAGCGAACCGGTTGGCGCACCGCCAGTGAAATCCCAGCCTTGAAAGAGTTCCAGATTGCGAACCGTTTGCGGATCAAGCTGCATGAAATTCTGCGTGGTGTACGTTTGCAGCCGGTTCAGATTGGTCAGTGCGTCGGGTTGTGTGTCGCGCAGGTAAATGACGATGGCGGCTGCGGCCTGCACGGCGAGCGGCTTGTCTTCGCAACCGAAGGAGTGCAGCGTTTTGATCCCGAAATGATCAAGCAAAGCCTGGCGCGCGGGCGGCAGTTCCAGCATTGAGTTTTCAATTTGCGTGACGGCGCGAACTTCGATGGCGGGCGGAGCGGCGCTTGCCGGAAGCAGTAGTTCCGCTGGTGCAATGCGTTCGAGTTCGACCGAGATTTGATCGATGTCTATTTCAGTGACGGCGAATTCGCCTGTGGTCACGTCCACATAAGCGAATCCGGCGGTGCGTTCGCCGGTTATCAACCCGGCCAGAAAGTTGTTGGCGCGGCCTTCCAGCAAACCCGGTTCGATGACCGTGCCGGGTGTGACGATGCGCGTCACTTCACGTTCGACCAGCCCTTTGCCGGGCGGCGTGACTTGGTCGCAGATGGCGACTTTGTGACCGCGATGAATGAGTCTGGCCAGGTGGCTTTCGATAGAACGCACAGGCACGCCCGCCAGCGGATGCGACTGGCCTTTGCCGAACCATTTGCGCGTCAATGCAACGCCGAGTTCGCGCGCGACGATCCGCGCGTCTTCGTCGAAGACTTCGTAAAAATCGCCGATCTGAAACATCAGGATCATGCCCGGATAGCGATCCTTGATTTCCATATACTGCCGGCGAAGCGGGGTGGTCATATCTCTGTTGAAGATTTGAAAAGTTGCTAACTGTGGATCGTACGTGTAAGTGGGCAAGATAACATCAACGCAGCATAAAGAGTTTGGAAATCACGAACGAGACACTTTGAACTTGAAAAAATTTTAGAGGCTATGGTATTAACGCCTCGCATTGTTTGGTCATCGCCCCCAGTTCAATCGCAGGTTCTAACTTGGTCTCAATCAGCGGCGGGCGTTTCCGTGAAAAATGTTCAGCCCCAAAGACAAGACAGCAGTTGCGCCTTCCCCTAACAATTAAAAGGTGTTTTGCTTCAGTATTGAAGTTGGGACTCGGCTTTCATGGTCGTATGGCCGGCAAGTTTTTGAGCGGCAATGATTCGACAACTTTATCGCTGCCAGACAGGCGGCGAACAATTCCGGAGGTAATGTGATGATTAGAAATTTCGTGAATGAATTCGTTAAGGATGAGCAGGGACAGGATATTGTGGAATATTCGTTGTTGTTGGTGTTAATCGGGGCGGCGGCGATTTTCGTTTTAACCACAATGGGACAGAGCATCAGTTCGATTTTCAACAAGATCAATGACCGGTTGACGACTGCCAATAACAGCATTTCGTAAACGCTTCCATTTCACTTGCTTGAGTCAACGCTGTTCCGCCTTCTAACTGGTGCAAGGCGGCGGAACAGCCCTTCAGTAACACTAGCTGCAAGCGTATCGGCGCAAGTTTTGCACTTCTGGCATTAACTCCAAAAGCTTACGCCTTTTGCCATCTCGCCCAAATTCCAGCTACTTTTACAGAGATCGTCAGCGGTTACAGCCAAATGGTTGTAGAAAAGCCGCTTACAATCCGGCTTTTAAGCTTAATTTTCTTCTCACAGCTTCATTTAGGATCCTTTTTGCTATATGCTGAGCGCCGCATAGGTAAACAACTTGATAATCCTTAGATCCGAAAGATCCGAATTTCCAAATTCATTTTGCCAAAACCGTTCGGCGAAAGTGATGTGGACGATGGAATGCGGACAGAAGGCCGAACTCATTTTTAGGTTGTTTGCGATTGCGGAGCCGAATTTCGGAAAGGTTGTCTTTCACTTTCAATGAATTTACGTTCGATTTTTAGCCTATTTTCCAGCGACTTGGCGATTGACCTCGGTACCGCAAACACATTGGTGTTTGCGCGTGGCCGAGGCATTGTTGTTTCTGAGCCATCCATTGTCGCGATCAATAAAGTCACTCATAAAGTTGAAGCTGTCGGCAACAAAG
>CAZRXE010000411.1:0-5864 GCA_964603695.1 uncultured Heliomicrobium sp. | reverse complement strand
GCCTGCCCGTCCCGGCAGTACCCACAGACAAAGTGGAAGGCGACGATTCAAGGAAAGCCTATGAGCCGTTGTCGGCTATGATGGCAACTTGCACGGTGGATCGGCTGACCGATAACAATCCCGCAGGCGGCGGCGAAGGCGCGGGCGCAGTCGGCGATTTGCGCTACTGTATGGCACAGGCCAACTCCGCTGGCGGCAGCAACACCATCGAATTCAGTGTGACGGGAACGATCAATCTGGCGGGCGAATTGCCGGCCATCAACAACAATCTGACCATCAACGGCCCCGGCGCAAACCTGCTGACCGTGCGGCGAAACACCGGCGGCGATTACCGCATCTTCACCATCAACTCCAATCGTGTCGTCACCATCAACGGTCTGATCATCACCAAAGGCCGCGTAGTGTCTTCTCCGAATTTCGGCGGCGGCGGCGGCATTTTCGTCAATGGGGGCGCGACCTTGAATCTGACGGACAGCGTCGTCACCGACAACGAAGGCTATTCTTTCGGCGGCGGCATCTTGTCTTACGGCGCGCTGAACATCACCCGCTGCACCATCTCGTTCAACAAAGCCGGCAACGGCGGCGGCTTTTACATTCTCTTCACCACCGCGAACATCACCGATACCACCGTCAACAACAACACGACGGATTTTCAGGCAGGTGTGGGCATTCAGGATGCGACGGTCACGATGACCAACTGCACCGTCAGCAACAACAGTGCAACCACCGGCGGCAGTGCCATCGTCAGCCGCGCTACCAGCGGCACGGCGGCGACCACTCTGACCAATTGCACAGTGGCCAACAACAGCGGCCCCGGCGCAGCTTTGTGGCCGATTAAATTTCAAAATGCCGTGGCAGCCAGCCTGAGCGTGAGAAACACCCTAGCCTCTAACAACACTCCGGTGAATTTCACCAACAGCGGCGGCACGCTGACTTCGCTCGGCAACAACCTGGACACGGACGGAACCAGCCTGTTCGTCAACGGGTTGAACGGCAATATCACAGGTTCGCAGGCATTGCCGATTGACGCCAAACTCGCACCGCTGGCCGACAACGGCGGCCCAACGCAGACTCGTGCGTTGATGAACGGCAGCCCGGCGATTGACGCAGGAACCATCGTCGGCGCACCGGCTAAAGATCAACGCGGCGTCCCTCGCCCGCAAAACGGAGTGGTGGACATCGGCGCGCTTGAATCCAAGCTGCTCTGTCTGGGAGCTTTGGCCAACGGCAAAGCGGGCGTGGCTTACAACGAAACCTTGTCCGTCAGTTGCGGTTCAGGCCCTTTCACCTTCGCTGTTGCGCAAGGCAACCTGCCGCCGGGCTTGTCACTTAACGCCGCTACCGGACAAATCAGCGGGCTGGTCGCGTTCCCCGGAACCTGGAACTTCAATATCAAAGTCAGCAATGCTCAAGGTTTCACGGGCATCTGCGATTACACGCTGGTGTTCAGTTGCCCGACGATTGTCATCAATCCTGCTGTCTTGCCGGGCGGCGCGGTCGGCACGGCTTACAACCAAACGGTTTCGGCGACTCCCGCCGGCGGGCAATACAGCTTCGCGGTAACGGGCGGCGCACTGCCCGCAGGCTTGAACCTGAACGGCGCGACCGGCGCGATTACAGGCACGCCGACGCTGGCCGGCGTTTACAACTTCGTGCTGCAGGTCACGGGCTTCGGTTCTTGCACAACGGCGATGACCTACTCCGTCACCATCGGCGGCAATCAATGCCCGGCGATCACCTTGAGCAATTTGCCCAACGGCAATGTCGGCCAGCTTTACGCCAACGCCGCGACCACCGCTCCGGCAGGTTCCTACAGCTACGCGGTCACTGCCGGCAGCCTGCCGCCCGGCCTGACGCTTTATGGAACCGGTCTGGTCTTCGGCTTCCCGACCGCGCCCGGCGCTTACAACTTCACGATTACAGCAACCAGTGTCGGCAATTGCACCGGCAGCAAGACCTACACAATGACCATCAGCCAGTGACATTCTTCCCTCCCTCCAAAACTGCAAAGGGCAGGTCGTTCTGACCTGCCCTTTCGGTTTTTGCTACCGGCAATGCCTTACCAAACAAGTTCTTCCGATTCGCCCGCGCCAACCTGCCAATAACGAATGCCGTCTTCGTGAACTCGTATCACCTTTCCCATTCGCTGCTGTTGCGTGCGAAAGTTCGGATGACGCAGAAAGCGTCGAATGTAATGCGCCGCTTCACGGGGTCTGACTTCAAGAAAAACCAAGCAGAAACCGGGATGGCGCAACCAGGCGTGGTAAAAATCCTGGTCACGAGTAAAAAAGGTCGGGTTCCGCAATCCGTGTAACAGTGGAATGATGTCGTTACGATCTTTCATTCCCTGCCATCCAATGTCTTTGCCGATATAGCGGAAATGAATCCGCCAGGATTCAAGCAAGCTGCGTTGGCTGGCAATCAGGTTTTCATCCAGAACAATCATTTCTCCCGCCGTGCCGTCACGCTCAGGCTGCGCGCTTGTATTTTTCGGTTTCTCGAACAAGAGATTGGCGCGCCAGTTCCACCGCCTCGGCAATGGCTTCACGACTCAACCGACCGTCATATTCAAAAGAAACCGTTTCCCAATCATCGCCATCGGCAATCAAAGACAACACATCCTTAACCAGCACCCGCGTCCCCTTGAACGTCAGGTCGCCGCCGCAAATTTCCGGGTCGGAAACAATGTATTCGCCCAATTCCACTCGTTTAGGTTTTGCCATTTTGTCCTCGATCAGGATTTCGTTTACCGCGTCAGTCCCACGCGCCGCAGCAAGTCCGTGAACTTCGGCTCCGCGCGCAGGCGTTCAAACAAGGGTTCGACTTTCAATTCGACCATGCCGCCGTCTTTGTCGCTGAAGCCTTTTTCCAGCGACGCCAGCGCCTGCTCGGTTTCGCCCAAACGGACGTGCAAAGCGGCAAAGGTGGAGGGCGGGATGTAACGTTGGGCGGCCTGTTGTTTCAGGTGTTCCAGTTCCGCGCGCCAGAAACCTGCTTCCTTTGATTGGACGAACGCTTGTTTCAACGAAGTCAGGTACTGCGGGTTTTCGCCCATCAACATTTTCCCGCGCAGGATTTCAAAGACAGCTTCCTGTTTTTTGCCGAGTTGTTCATAAACCAAACCGAGCGAAGTGTGCATCGGCGCGAATTTGTCGTCGAAGGAAAGTCCCTTTTTCAGATGCTCTTCGGCGTGATTGAAATCTCGTGCGTAATACTGAATCGCGCCGATGGCTTGGTTGATCGGCAGCGAGCGCCTATCGAGCGAACGCGCGCGCCAAATGGCGTCGTTGGCTTCTTTTTGACGCCCCATCAGGGCCAGAAATTCTGCATAGCGTTGATGAGTGATGGGGTTTTTCGGTTCCAATTCGATGGCGCGTTTGAATTCGCGTTCGGCTGTCTCGAAATCCCAGTCGTAACGAAAGTTGACTGTCGCCAGCGTCAGGTGTGCATCCGCCAGCTTGCTGTCCGCCTTCATGGTAGCCAGCGCCACCAGTTTGGCTTTTTCCATGCTTTCTTTCGGAGTTTCGCCGTCGGAACCGGCGGCGTGACAGGCAGCACAACCAGCGGCGGCCAACGCATAAGTCGGGTCTTTGCCTGCCGCCGCTTCAAAAAATTCATCGGCTTTCTTCAAAGCTTCGGGGGTGCCTTGATTCCAGTAATACCGGCCCTTCAGATACAAATCATAAGCTTCCGAATTCTGTGTGCCGGCTTTGGCCAGAGTGTCTTTCTGCTGATCGGTCAGCCGCCAGCGCAGTTTTTCGGAAATCTTTCCGGTAATCTCTTCCTGAATGGCCAACAGGTCGGAGACTTTGCGCGTGAAGCGTTCGCCCCAAATCTGACGGCCATTGCGCGCATCCACCAATTCGGCATTGACCGTCAGGCTGTCGCCGCGACGAACCAACCGGCCTAACAGCACGGCCTTTACCTCCAATTCCTGCCCGACCGCACGCGCATCGGCTTCCGTGCCTTTGTACCGAATGACGGCGTTGCGCGAACTGATGCTGATTTCTGGCAATTGCGACAGTGTGTTAATCAGACTTTCGGTAATGCCTTCGCTCAGGTATTCGGCCTCCGGATCTTCGGCGATATTGGTAAAAGGCAGCACGGCGATAGAATCAACCTTCCGGTCAAAAAAGCGCCATGCCAATAACGCTGCCGCTACAGCCAACAAAACCAGCAGCGGCCACAGGAGACGCCGGAATTTAGCAACCGATGCCGGAGCGGCTTGCACCGCCTGCGCGCCGCCTGTCGAAAGTGTAGCCTGTTGCGCAGTGACAGAAATCGGCACGATGTTCGTGTCGTAGCTCGGCTGCGAAGAAAGGCTCGGCGTGATTCCCGCGCCGGCGTTTGTCGGAAAAGCCATCGTCGGTGGTTCGTTTGTCGAAATGTCCGAAGCGCCTGAGGACAACTTGGCGGTCGGCGGTTCCAAGAACGCCGTTTGCTCGGATTCGGAAGCGAACTCTAGCCGCGCTTTAACGCGCTTCAAATCGCTGACCACTTCCTGCGCGCTGCCGTAACGTTCGTCACGTTCTTTGAGCAACATCTTTTTGACGATGCGCTCTAATTCCGCCGGAGTTTGCGGTAAATGCTGCGACAGCCGCGCGGGTTCACTGACCAGCAAAGCCGCAATAATGTCGCTGGTCGTGCCGCCTGTGAACGGGCGGCGTCCGCTGATCATTTCGTAAAGCACAATGCCCAGGCTGAAAATATCCGTTCGCCCGTCCACGCGCAGCCCACGCGCCTGTTCCGGCGACATGTAAGCCACCGTCCCGATGACCAGTCCCGGCTGCGTTTCAAACAAGGATTTCGTCGGAGCATTCAGATCAGATGGCAGATCGGCGGGTAATTCGCTGGTCGAACCCTGCTCCGTCAGTTTGGCCAGACCGAAATCCAGCAGCTTCACGTAACCATCCGGACGCAACATGATGTTTTCCGGCTTGATGTCGCGATGGACGATGCCCGCGTTGTGCGCAGCCAGCAACGCGCTCGCCGCCTGGATGGCGATATCCAGCGCATCGGTCGGCGTCAAGCTGTGCGCATTGATTCGCTGCCGCAAGGTTTCGCCTTCTATGTATTCAGTAGCGATGAAATGCGCGCCTTCGTGTTTGCCGATTTCATAAATCGTGATGATGTTCGGATGGTTCAACCCCGAGGCTGAACGCGCTTCCTGTTCAAAGCGCCGCACGCGCTCAGCGTCTTGCGTGAACTGTTCCGGCAGAATTTTGATCGCCGCTTTGCGACCCAGCGAAAGGTCTTCGGCCAAATAGACCTCGCCCATTCCGCCCGCGCCTAGCTTTTGCAGAATGCGATACCGAGCAACTTGAGAACCGATGGTTAATGACATCGAAACCTCCTGTGAGATTCTTCAGGCGAGCTTCAGAACTTCCGCCGCCGTCAAAACAGTGGGGAGTTCGAGAGTTGAATAAGGTTCGTTCAGGTTTTCAGTCATCCGCCGAAAACGCTCTTCGATCACGGCTCGCTTGTCATCGAAATGCGAGGCCATCCGCAAATCTGTGGTGACGACAGCTTCAATTGCCGTCAACTTTCGATTGAAATCCACGCCGAAACTGCCATAAGCCAGAATCACCCCATCCTCGCGCGAAAATGACAATCGTCGTAACCGCCGCGACCAGCGGCGTAAATAACGACCTTTAGCGAGTTGCTGCGTTGTCGCCAAAATTGGACCAGCCACGCTCATGGTTCGCCTCTTCAAAATATTGGCGGTTTCCTGACTGATACAAAGGTGGCTCGATTGGCGTCGCAACAGATCGAATACTTGCGCTGATTCGCTTTGGAGATTCGTCAGGGGTACTCGTGCAATCTGCCTGACACCCGCTTCATACCTGCGGCGGATGATTCCCTTA
>CAZRXE010000410.1:0-1548 GCA_964603695.1 uncultured Heliomicrobium sp. | reverse complement strand
CTCAACCAAGTCTGCTTTGTTGATGATAATGACATTGGCGAATTCGATTTGGTCTACGAGCAAATCCACAATCGTGCGGTCGTCTTCTTCGCCAAGGCCGATGCCTTTTTCGCGCAACTCCGCTGCGTCTTCGTAATCCTTTAGAAAATTCAGCGCATCCACGACTGTGACCATCGTGTCGAGTTGTGCGACATCGGAAAGCGATTGTCCGGTTTCGTCTGCAAACGTGAAGGTTTCTGCCACGGGCAGCGGTTCAGAAATTCCGGTGGATTCGATCATCAGATAATCAAATCGGCCTGCGCGGGCGAGTCGGCTGACTTCGATCAACAGGTCTTCGCGCAAGGTACAACAGATGCAGCCGTTCGACATCTCGACCAGCTTTTCCTCGACACGATGAAGCGCCGCGCCGCCCAATTCAGGATGCCTGACGAGTTGCGCGTCAATGTTGATTTCGCTCATGCCGTTGACGATGACCGCGACGCGACGGCCTTCGCGGTTCGTCAGTACGTGATTGAGTAAGGTGGTTTTGCCCGCACCTAAAAAGCCGGACAGGACAGTGACAGGTAATTTGTTCATGCTATTTTTTCTCGCTGTTTGTTCAGAATGATTTCGCAGTGCTGTTGCAACGCCCGCCAGCGCGGCAGCATTTCTTCGGCGGCTATCGTTTCGCGTTCCCAGACCCGTAAACATTGCTGACGATAGGCCAGCCCGCATTGTTGTACGACCCATTCTTCATATCGTGCAATGAAGCGCAGCGTCTGTTGCAGCAATTCCAGTAGACGCAGGATTTCTCCTGGTTGGCGCGGCGTCTGTCGAGGTGGGAGTTGTTCGCTTGTCCAAATGGGCAGGCTCAGCTTGCTCGTGCGCAGGAGTTTGGGCAGAAAGCCGTAACGCCGTAAATACAACCCGCCCCGCTCCGCCTCACCATAAAACACGCCAAAGCCCCACAGCACGATTTCCTGCTCTTTGTCCGGCTGGATTTGATACGCGCTGCATCCGGTTGGCATGGTGTCGGGTGGTTGGCGATGACGTGTGAAGCCATATTGCAGCAACACATTGCCGTCGGAGTGCATAACATCCTGCCCCCAACACCAGCATTGTTGATGTAGCAACGCTTCGCCCTCGTTGCGGATGGCGGCAGGAAGGTAAAAATATGAGTTGGCGACAAGTTGTTTCTGCATAGAGTATCAAAAACGCAAGATAGGAAGGTTGCCGGAACTGTTGCGAGAGGTTTTCAACGGATGGTCAGAAACTCCCTGTCAGTAGTTGAAATCGGCAAATAAGCGTTTTCTGTCGCGTGCGCACGCCGTTCCGCGCCGTTCATTGTTCGATTTCGTCCACTCATCGTGGCAGGAAACCTACTGATAAAATTCTTGCTGTACGGATGGAAGTTAGTGTCTATGGTAGGCGGCAAAAATTACAGGCGGAATTCATAACAAACACTGCACGCAAGGAGGCGGCATGCTGGAAGCGATTAACCTGACGAAAGCTTACAACGGAACGAAAGCGCTGGATGCGCTGAATCTGAAAATCGAACCGGGCGAAGTG
>CAZRXE010000409.1:0-3590 GCA_964603695.1 uncultured Heliomicrobium sp. | reverse complement strand
GCCAGATCGAGACTCAATTGCTTTTGGCCGTTCTCGCCGTCTTTGAATTTCAGCTTGGAACAATCAATGTGGAACAGCGCGCGCACCAGCGAACCTTCTTTTGTCGCGTTGAAAAAGTACGGTGTCATTTTCACTGTCAGGTCGCGTTTGCCGAGCGGCGAAAGCAAGGCGGCGAGAATCTGTTGGCCGCGTGTTTGGTTGGACGAAGGCGGCGCGGCTTCTTCGCGTTCGCCGAAAAAGCCTGCGTTGGTGCGCACGTTCAAGCCCGGACGCAGGGCGCGAATTTTTATCTTGTGAAACTTGCGGTCGAATTTTTCATCGTCGGGATCGAAGCCGAGAATGTAATAACTTTGCTGATCGTAAAGCGCCTCTTGAATGCCTATGTTCAGGTCGTTGGTGTTGGTGACGGTGAATCCGCCGGTCAGGTTTGAAAGGAAAACAGGCCCTTCCAGCGCGGCTTGCGCCGAATCAATGGCGTCGGAAAAGGCGCTGGCGCTCATTTTGCCGCCGACATCCGCGCCGGGATTGAAAGGCTGCAAACCTTTCGCGTCAATCGAATAAACCACCACGCTGGAACGTCGCGCGACTTCGGCCACGCCTTGCAATTGCTGCAACAGCAATTGCGTGGAGTTGTCATCGTTGCTTTGGCTGTTGATGCGGAAGCCGTCGGAAAGCAGCACCACGCTTTTGCGTCCGGGCAGGCTGCGCAAACCTTGCACGACGAAGTTAATCGCGCCGAGCGTGCCGATGGTGAACGACGTTCCGCGAAACTCTTCAAACTGATCGAGTACGGCTTGCTTCTCGCTTTGATCGTCGCTGACTTCCGCGCCGGCATCGCTGAAAGTCGGGTTCATATCGCGGCTGAGCGGATTCCAGGTCAGCTTTTCAATCGCCGAATACAGAATGCGTTTGTCGCTGGTGAACTGTTCCAGCATGCCCAGGCCGTTGCCCGTGCGGATGATGGCGACCAAATCGCCTTCCTGCATTTGTTCGGCGACGAATTTGCGCAGGGTTTCGCGGACAAATTCCGTGCTCTTAAACGACAAACCCAGATCGTCCACGATGAAGGCCATTGTGCGTTGAACTTCGGAAGGTTCGATCTGGCGCGTCGGCATGGCTTCGGGCGCAGGTTTCGCGTCGTTTTTTTTCTTCGGCGCGAGTTCGCGTTTGACCAGGTTCGGCAGGTTGATGTGTTTGAAATAAGTCAGTGGCTGTTTCTTGCCGTCCACCAGCAGCTCAAAATCTTCCTGAGTCAGGTCTTCGACGTGGCGACCTTTTTTGTCTGTGACGACGGCATCCACCTGGACGAGCTGCGTGTTGATGCGGACGGTGTCCTGGCCGGGCGTTTGAGCTTGTTGTGGGTTTTGAGTCGCTTGTTGGGCGAGCCTGCCCGCGGGCAGGCTTGCGGCAAGAATGATTGCGGTCAGGACAAAACCTGCGAACCGTTGGACTTTGAACATTTGCTCCCTCCGTGGTTGATTGTCGTTTGTGGAATGATTGGTCTGCCGTCAACGACGAAAAAAGCAGGTAATACGGTCACGAGCCTTTTGTAAATTGCGGGTAAATTCAATCGGAACCTTACTGTTTGCGGCATTGATTCGGAAGTCGTCCGCACAGGCCGGAAAAAAAATCTTTTTTCGATGACATAAATTCAGCCAATCTGCCACTTGAAAGAGAGAGACATTTTGTGTGGCTGCCGCCCGCTCAGGAGGCGTGGTCACGACCTACAACACGTTAGCCAGTCCAAAAGGGGGACTTTTATGCCACTTACAGCTATTGACGCCATCAGAAGAATCGCGCCGGATGCGAAAAGCAATTACTTGGAAGCCATTCGTGGGGGAGACGAGCTTTTTCGAGTTGCCGGACTCACGACGCCGTTGCGTATGGCGCACTTTCTGGCTCAGGCGCTGCACGAAACCGGCGGATTCAGCGTTTTGCGGGAAAGCATGAATTACAAAGCCTCACGGTTGATAGAAATCTTCGGCGTGGGGCGGCATTCCGCAGCCATCACCGGAGCCGAGGCGGCTGAATTGGCAGGCAAGCCGGAAGCCATTGCCGAAAGAGTTTACGGCCTTGGAAATCCGCACAAGGCGCGTGAGCTTGGCAATACTTCGCCGGGCGACGGTTTTCGTTATCGTGGTAACGGCATTCTGCAAACCACAGGGCGCGGCAGCCACAGACAAACCGGCCAGGCATGCGGCGTTGATTTCGAGGGCAACCCGGATTTGGTGACCGCGCCCGAACACGCTTTGAAACCGGCCCTGCACGAATGGACAAGCAAGAATCTGAACCTGTTTGCGGACAGAAACGACATTCGAACCATCACCAGAAAAATCAACGGCGGTTTTAATGGGCTGGAGGATCGGCAAAGAAGATTCAATCAAATCTGGCCTTTGCTGAAAAACGACAATCAGCCGGACGATGCCTCAGAGGCAGGCACGGAAGACGACGATGTGAAGTCCTTGCAGGAAAATCTGAACATTCTCGGAGCCAACCCGAAGCTGGAGGTTGACGGACGTTACGGCCCCGCGACGCGCGAAGCCGTCAGGGATTTTCAAGCCATTGCCGGATTGCCGCGAGACGGCATTGCCGGCCCGGTCACTCTGGCAGCCATCAAGTTGCGTCTGGATGTCATCCGTGGCGCTTAACTCTCAGCTTATCAATACGCCCAAACAACGGAGGTTTTCGAAAATAGTATGGAACAGCGAATCAACTCATCCGAAGCCAATCTGCGAGTGACGCCAAACACCACACAAGCTCCGCTGGCTCGTCTGCCGGTCGGCCATCCGGTCATTGCCCTGGCCGAGCCGCAGGGAAACTGGCGTCGTTGTCAAACCACCATTGACGGTCACTTGTTGGAAGGCTTCGTTCACATTTCCCTGCTTCGCAATCCAATCAGTCCGGAAGTGGATCGGCTGGTGGAAATTGCGGGCGCGGAATACAAAAACTTTCTGTTCGGCACACGTCACGAAACTCATCAGGATTCCAGGACGCGGATTCGGGAGTACTGGCTATCCTTTTTGCAGTTACCACCAGGGGAAAACCCACCGCCGGTTAGCGAGCCGTGGTCGGCGGCCTTCATCAGCTTTGTCGTGAAGCAGGCGAATCTGACGAAATTTTTTGAGTTCTCCGGTCGGCACACGACTTATTTGAGCGACAGCAAACGCGCCAAACTCGCCGGTGATGCGACTCGCGCTTATTGGGCGGTGCGGCTGAGCGAGCGTGTGTTGAAAGTCGGCGATCTTGTCGGCGCTTATCGAACCGGCGGAGTTTGTGGTTCCGCAGTCAAAACCTACGATAGTTTGCCGGGCGATTTTTGCTCTCATTGCGATTTGGTCGTTTCCATCGGTAATGGAAAGGCAATCACCATCGGTGGCAATGTCGGCAACACTGTAAAAGTGACCGAAGTCCCGCTGACCTCATCGGGCCGGGCGGCTGAGGGGGGCAAACGCATCGCCGTGATGGCTCGGAATTTCTAAACAGCCGGGTGAGTAGCGCGAACCGTAGTGAGCGACAGTTCGCGCTACCGACACCGCTTCTCAGCCTTCAAAGACGGATTTAGTGAGAATCGCGCGTGACTTCCGTGCCGC
>CAZRXE010000408.1:0-2025 GCA_964603695.1 uncultured Heliomicrobium sp. | reverse complement strand
TGAGTTTGTTGATATCCTCTTCGATGGTATTCGGCGAGGATATGAACATCAGTTCGTAGGTTCTCAAATCAGTTCTCCTTGTGGATATAAAGCCTGCCGGCGCGTTACCTGCAAGCAAGGAGCGATGCGGAATTGGTTCTCCGCATTCACTTCAATTGTATTTCGACATCGCCTCGGCGATGCCTTTTGTCAAAAGAACTTCGACGGCGTCCGCCGCCTGCGCGACCTGTTCGGCCAGCGCGTCCCGATCTTTTTTCGGGAATTCGCCAAGCACGAAATCCGAAGCGTTTCCGATGGGATGTTCAGGCGCAATGCCTAAACGAAGCCTCGGAAAGTCCTGCGTGCCGAGCTTGGCGATGATGGATTTCAAACCGTTTTGTCCGCCCGCACTACCTTTGGGACGAATCCGGAGTTTGCCGAATGGCAAAGCCAGATCGTCGCTGATGACCAGCACATGCGCGGCATCGGCAATTTCGTGCTTTTGTTTCAAAGCCGCCACCGCAGCACCGCTCAAATTCATGAAGGTTTGCGGTTTGGCCAGCAAAGCCTGCTCACCATCAATCGTCACGCGCGCAGTAAACGCCTGACATTCCGGCGTGCGGACTTCGCGCACGGCGCGGCGCGCCAATTCGTCAATGACCAAAAACCCGCAATTGTGGCGCGTCCATTCGTACTTCGGACCGGGATTGCCTAAACCAACGATCAACCACATACGAATTCGTGGCGAAGTTCAAAAAAATCCCGAATTTCAAATTTGAAATTCGGGATTCGTCTTTACTTCTTCTCTTCGGTCTTGCCCTTCTTCACGACTTCAGGTTCCGCAGGAGTCTCGGCTGCAGGCACTTCTTCCGCGCGCGGAGCCACCACCGTGACGATGACGGTTTCGGGATCGGCCAGAACTTCAACCTTGTCTCCGAGATTCAAATCCTTGACGCTCAAGTGATCGCCCAAACCAAGATTGGTCACATCAACTTCAATGACTGACGGAAGATCGCCCGGCAAACAGCGAACATCGAGCGAGTGCGTCGGGATGTCCATAATGCCGCCACTCAGCCGCACGCCTTCGGCTTCGCCGACGATTTTGACAGGGACTTCAAACCTTGATTTTTCAGTCAGTGAAATGCGCATCAGGTCGGCGTGAACCAGGAAGCCCTTGATCGGGTCAATCTGCACATCAGCGATTTTGACCGGCCCGGCAACGCCTTCCACGTCCAGCGTGAAAATGGTGTTGCGCCCGTGATTGCGGATCAGGGCGGCGAATTCGCGCTTGGCAACTGTCGCACTGGTGGAGTCGGAACCTCCACCATACACGGTCACGGGAACCAACCCTGCCGCGCGCAACCGGCGCGAAGCATTCTTGCCGCGCTCAGCGCGGTTTTTTGCAGTCAATGAAACGTTCGTATCGAAGCTCATAAGCTTAACCCCTCAAAATGAGTTCAAAACTCTTACTTAACTTAAATCTTCGGAAATCTTCAGATAAATAACCGGCTCACCGAACTTTCATCGTGGATGGACTTGATGGCTTCGGCAAGCAGCGGCGCAATGCTCAGATATTCAAACCTCGGCGGTTTGCAATCCTCTTTCGGCGGCAGTGAATTGGTCGTTACCACGCGCTCAAGCGGCGATTTGCAAATCCGTTCGACAGCGTTACTGGAAAGCACCGCATGAACACAACTGGTCAAAACTCTTTGCGCGCCTTTTTTTGACAAGGCTTCGGCGACTTTCGTCAGCGTTCCGGCGGTGTCCACCATGTCGTCAACTATCAGGACATTGCGACCTTCGACGTTGCCGATGACGTTCATCACTTGGGCCTCGGCGTGTCCGGGCTGCGTTTTATCGCGACGTTTGTCAACGATGGCGAAATCCGCGTTGAGCCGCTTCGCATAAGCCCGTGCGCGTTCCGCACCGCCCGGATCGGGCGCAACTACGACCAAATCTTCAACCGGATGCTTGGCGAAGTATTCGATCATCACTGGCGCTGCAAACAAATGATCCACCGGAATGTCGAAAAAACCCTGAATCTGC
>CAZRXE010000407.1:0-3573 GCA_964603695.1 uncultured Heliomicrobium sp. | reverse complement strand
TCGTCGGTTCCAATTTGGCAATCCACCTGCGGCAAACGGTTCCCGATGCCGAGATTGTCTGTATGGACAATCTTTATCGTCGAGGTTCCGAACTGAACATTGCGCGCTTACGCGATGCGGGTGTCGGGTTTCATTGGGGAGACATTCGCGACCTGACGGCGTTTCCCGAAGGCCCGTTCGATTACTTGATTGAATGTTCCGCCGAACCCAGCGTGCTGGCCGGTCAGGACGGCAGCCCGGACTATCTGTTTCAAACCAATCTGACCGGCGCATTTCACTGCCTGGAAATGGCGCGAAAATGGAACAGCCGATTCATCTTTCTTTCCACCAGCCGCGTTTATCCGATTGCCAAACTCGAAGCGCATCCCTGGCAGGAATACGACACTCGTTTTGCCTGGGAAAACAACGTCAGCCCGACCATTTCAGCCCAGGGAGTGCGCGAAAGCCTGGAAATGAACGGCGCGCGCTCCTTGTACGGCTTCACTAAATACGCGGCGGAGCAGTTGATTGAAGAGTACCGCGCCGCTTACGGCCTGAAAGCCGTCGTCAATCGCTGCGGCGTCATTGCCGGCCCGTGGCAATTCGGCAAAGTGGATCAAGGCATCGCCGCCTTGTGGGTGATGGCGCATTGTTTCGGACGCGGCTTGCGTTACATCGGCTACGGCGGGCAAGGCAAACAAGTCCGCGACTTTCTGCACGTGCAAGACCTGTGCGAATTGATCGCCGAACAAATGCGCGACTTCGACCGCTGGGAAGGCTGGGCGGGAAACGTCGCCGGCGGGTTGAAAAACAGCGCCTCGTTGCAGGAAATGACCCGGCTGTGTCGCGACGTTACCGGCAACGAAGTTTCCATTGAAAGCATTCCTGAAACCCGACCCAACGATCTGCGCATTTTCATCGCCGATTGCAGCCGGTTATTTCAACGCACCGCGTGGCGTCCGCGCCGCGATGTGCGGGAAATCGTTCGCGACACCGCCGCCTGGGTCGAACAACACGCCGGGCAACTGAAGAATCTGTAACACCTGTTATGAGCCGTACCGTGATCGCCGTCGAAAATCTGGGAAAGAAGTATTCCATCCAGCACCAGCAAAACCAGCAGCCATACCTGGCGTTGCGCGATGTCATCGCCGACAAAGCCAAAAACCTGCTGACGGCGCACAAAGGCGGCAAGCCCGCATTTTCCGCCGTCGAAGATTTCTGGGCGTTAAAAAACGTTTCCTTCCAGGTGAAGGAAGGCGAAGTTGTCGGCGTCATTGGCCGCAACGGCGCGGGCAAATCCACACTGCTGAAAATCCTGAGCCGCATCACCGAACCGACCGAAGGCCGCGTCGGCGTTCGCGGACGCATCGCCAGCTTGCTCGAAGTCGGCACGGGCTTTCACGGAGAATTGACGGGCCGCGAAAATATCTACCTGAACGGCGCGATCCTCGGCATGACGCGCGAAGAGATCAAACGCAAGTTCGATCAAATCGTCGCTTTCTCCGAAGTCGAAAAGTTTCTGGATACGCCGGTCAAACGCTATAGCAGCGGGATGTACATGCGCTTGGCGTTTGCCGTCGCGGCGCACCTGGACCCGGAGATTCTGATCGTGGATGAAGTGCTGGCTGTCGGCGACCTGGAATTTCAGAAAAAATGCCTGGGCAAGGTTTCGGAAATCGCGAATGAAGGCAGGACGGTTCTTTTTGTCAGCCACAGTATGGCGGCCATCGCGACGTTGACCAATCGAGTCTTTCTGATGGATCGCGGGCGGATTGTTTTCAATGGCGATACGCCGGAGGGCGTGAAACATTACCTGAATCTGATGAGTAGCTCCGAAGTTACTTACTTGTCGGAAAGAAAAGATGCTCTTCACCAAATTACCGAAGTAAGCCTCCCCTCCCTGGAAAACGGCACAACACACATTTCCGGAGACACCTTAACAATCAAGGTTATTACTCAATCAAAAGAAAGAGCGGTGGTCGGCTGCCTTTCCATACAAATCGTCAACGAAAACCTTCAGCCGGTGTTACACGTGCGGGCCTATGATTACGGCATTTATTTCGGACAGGAGCCGGGGGAGACTGTCCTTACCTGCGACATCGCGAATTGCGGATTGAATGTCGGACGTTACTCGTTGAATGTTTATTTATCCGGCCCGCCGGGAAGCGATATATACGAAACGCTGCAAGGTATCTGCACCTTTGATGTCGAAGTGCATAACCAAATTGCTTTGTGGGGGTGGCGACCGGAAGTTTGTACTTACATTGTGCCGGAAGTTTGGAAGGCGAAGCAGGAGTAGCTTGAGTTCAGTAACTTTCCCTCATTACGTTTTCAATCCGCAGCATGGGATGACGATTCCGGATCGCATCTCGGCGTTATGCAAGTATTCGCTTGAGCGGCGCTTGCCTAACCTGCGTCTTCAGCCGCCGGCGCAGTCCGGGCAATACATTTACCGTTCGATGGTGTCGGCGGACAGTTTATTGATGGGATTGTTTTCGATTGCTTCGCTTCTTTCCTGTTCACGGCAAATGCCGCGCATCGAGTTATGCGCGGACGAATCAATCACACCTGAAAAAGTCCGCCAGTCCTTTGCTGAAAGAGGCATCACAGTGAAAGTCATCACTGCTGCTGATCTGGACGTTTCGTTAGCCGAAAATGGGCAGAGCCTGCTGCGGGAATTTGCAAAAGCGTTTTTCTGGGGAAGAAAAACGGCTTTTACGTTCGGCTACGGCGCTGATCGTCCGGTGTTATATGCGGATTTGGATGTGCTCTGGTTTGAAGACCCGTGGACGGGAATTGAAATGGCCACGGTTCAGGCCATTCTTGCCGGAACCGACCAATGCCACACCTACGATCCAGGCTTGCTCGGGATGTTGGAACCGAAACATCGAGAGCTTTTGACAAACACCGCCCCTGTCTGCGCCGGGATTTACGCCTTGCATCCGAAGTTCCGCCTGCCTGGCGAAGTCGAGCACTACATCGCGCGGCAATTGGAGACCGGTAAGCCCGGGCATTTCGCCGAACAGACTGTTTTGGCACTCACGGTGAAATTGGCAGGGCGGCAAATCCCGCACAAACGCTTGCCGACTTGCCCGCCGCGTTCCACATCGCGCCCGGCATTTCGCGCGCAAGAATGGGTTGGCGCACATTACGCGGGACCAACTCGCCCGCAATTCTGGCGAGACGCCTGGTCGCGAGTCTGGTTTTAGAGGTAGCTATGCTCAAACGCATTTTGGTCATCGGCGGCGGCGGTTTTCTGGGCAGAGTTTTCTGTCGGCAAATTGCCGCCACTCATCACGTGATCGCCTGCGATTCACGGGCGCGCTTGGATCGTTCGGAACTCAGTGAGGTTGAGAAGGCGGAATTCGATTTTGGGCGCGACTTGCCGAGTAAAATTCCCTGCCTGCCGGGGGACTGCGCGGTAATTTTTTCCTGGCGGGGCTATCCCGCCGAGCATGAAAAAGAGCCGCTGGCTTACCTGAACTTGAATTTGGAGCATACCTTTTCCCTTGTTCAACATCTGGCCCGGTGCGGAGTCGCGGACTTTCTTTATGCGTCCAGCGGCGGCGCGGTTTATGGTGATGCCGGCGGCGG
>CAZRXE010000406.1:0-3255 GCA_964603695.1 uncultured Heliomicrobium sp. | reverse complement strand
GATCTTTTCGTTGCCGGTGATGGGGTGATGCTGGACGGCGATGCGGAAGACGGAAGCATCCGGTTTGATCCGGCTTTCTCCCTTTGGTTTTTTCTTCTTCGCTTCTTCAATCTGGCTGTCGGCTTTCATCAGCGCATTGGCCAGCGCGCTGGGATGAATGCCGGAGCGTTCGGGAAAGTATTCGTCAATTTCAAACGCCGAGTTCAGTTCCAGAAACTGCACGCGCAATTCGTCGAACAGCAGCGAACGGAACTGCGATTCGGGCTTCATCGAAAACGGGTACTGCATCAGTTGGTGGTAAAACCTGCCGTAGTTTTCAAAACGTTTGGGGTAATCGTCGCTGCGCAAACCGTAGAGATTGCCCTCCCGAACGAAGCGGCCTTCTTTCAATTGCGACGGCTGAACGTTGCGTTCATTGCGCCAGTCGTAAGCTTCCACGTCCCAACTTAGATCGTGATTGCCGGGCACAATCACCACGCGCGCGGCGGAGAGTTCAAAGCGTTCGATCAAACCGGAAATGAATTCGCGCGCGCTCTCGAACTCTTCGGGCGTGGCGCGATTGGTCAGGTCGCCGGAAATGACCAGATAATCCAGTTCGTTGAAGCCCAGCCCGCCCTGCCGGTCTTTCAAATCACTGACCAGCGGTTGCAACCGCACCATCGGATCGGTGTCGGCGGCGAAGTGCAAATCGCTCAAATGCAAAATGCGGATCGGCGTCGGTTCGACCACGGGCATCGCGGGCGAATCCGTGAACAAGACTTGCGGCTGAGCGTCCGGCGCGGGGCGCATCAAAGCCAGCACTTCTTTGCGAATTCCCTGGGCGACGTTGGCAAAAGCTTCGTCCTGATTGGCCCAGGTGGTAATGGGTTTGCGGTGTTCGGGCAGCGCCTGCAATTTGCCGAAAGGCATTTTCTCCCAGCCGTCCACCGGGCGAAGAATGATGGGAATGACGCGGGCGTCTCCGGCGGCGTGGCGTTCCAACGCACGTCTGACTTCGATGTCCACGCAATAATCCGACGCGATGAAATCCGCGCTGACCAGCAACAGCACTATGCGCGACGATTCCAGGTGGCGGTCGAGTTCGTTTTTCCATTCGTCGCCGGGGCGGATTTCCCTGTCGTGCCAGGTGTCAATCAAACCTTCGCGGCGCATCGCGCTCAGGTGCTTGGTCAGTTCGGAGCGTAACTTTTCGTCGCGGTGCGAATAAGACACAAACACGCCGGCGGGTTTCAATTCGCGCTTGGCGTCGTCAATGTCGCGTTTCTTTTGGGCTTCGATGGCGTTGCGCAGCGCGAAGATTTCGCTTGCCACGGCGGGTCTGCCGCTGCGTACGCGCTGCGCGCCTTCGTTGATCGGCGAGCGGGTTTCGCAAATCGGACACAGCGCGTCGGCGTTTCCCTGTGCGATGCGTTCGCGGATGACGGCTTCGGCAAAGCGGTAATCGCAATTCAGACAATCCATCTCCAAAGCTTCGCGGATGGTGACGCCTTCTTTGGTCAGGTGTTCTTCGACAAAGACCGTGAACAGTTCGCGTGTGTCTTCGCGCAGCTTTTCGCCGAAGAGCAAATCCAGGTGCGACCAGCCGCCGGGACGATCCATGCGCTGCAAACCGCACACGCCTTGTCCGGGCAGATCGAATTCGGCGCGGTCTTTCCACAATCGCACGCGACCGAATTTGCCGCTGCCGTTCAGTTGCGCCACCAGCGAAGAGTAAATGTTGTCTATCGCGCCGGAAAAATCGTAATACAGCGACACCTTGTGTTTGGTTTTGTCTTCGTCGCCGGCGACGTGTTGCGGAAACAGCGTGGGGAAAATCAGCAACCGTTCGTGTTTCAGGCACAGACCGTGTTCGATCATCAATTCGATCACGCATTCCAAAACCGTGCGTTCCTGCAACACCGACAAGCGGTCTTTGTCTTCAATGCCGGGGAAGCTTTTGCGGAAGATGGCTTCGGTCATTTCCAGCACGGGAACGCCGTCTTCACTCGAAGCCTCTCGCGCCAGCCGGATCAGCGAACCGGCGTAAATTTCAACGTAACCAATTTGCAACACCAGCGCGCGTTCGCCTGTGGAAAGCCGCGTGTCCGTAATGGCTCCCTGTCGCGCCAATTGTTCGACCACGGTGTTGACGGCTCTGGGATCGAAATCTTCCGGTTCGGCTTCGCGCACCAAACGTTCCAGCGTGGCATAGAGCAACACGATCTGGCCTTGTTTGCGTTGTCGGTCAACGATGTCGCGAATGCTCTGGAACAATCGCGGGCGCGTCGTTCGCGAAAGCTCGTCCCAATCAATTAGCGCGGCGATGGCGGAACGCAGTTCCTCAATGCCGTTGCCTTCTTTGGCGCTGGTCAGGTGGAAATCCATCATCCCGCATTTGCTCAGCAAATCCTGCACGCGCAGCCTGTCAATCAAATCGTGATTGATGCGGTCGGCTTGCGTTCCCACCAACAGCTTGACCGCCGAACGCCCTTTCAACCGCTTTTCCAGCCGCAGATTCCATTCGTCAATGTCTTTGAAATTGCCGTCGCGCGTCGGATCGAGCAGCATCAACGCCATCGTCGTGTCGTGCAAAAACAGTTGATGCACCAGCCGGTATTCCGCCTGTCCACCCAAATCCCAGATCACCACTTCGCGCTGTTCGCCCGGCGGAACGACACTCTCCGCGCTCAAACGCTCTGGCGGCAACGACCACAACCGCATGCCGTGCGTCGAAACTTGCTCTTCAAACCGGTCTTCCACCAACCGCAACGCCAACGCCGATTTCCCCACCTCGCTTTCGCCCATCAACACAATCTTGGCGCTGACAATGCTGGTGATCGGGATAGCCGAAACCTGCTCGCCTGCACCTATTTCCAGAACGCCCGCCAGGATGTCGGGATCGCCCCACACAGTATGCCCAAAAACCGGAGCCACCTTGCCCGCCGGACGAAATTCCAAATTGACGAAGTTGTAAGACGAGTGTAGCGATTTGTATTCCTGCACCAGCTTTCCGCTTTCCGCTTCCCACACTCGCACCGTATTGTCCCCTGACCCGCTCGCCACATACTTCCCATCCGGCGACCATGACACGCGCCAGACAATATCCGCGTGCCCTTCTAGCTTCCTCACCGGCTTTCCGCTTTCCGCTTCCCACACTCGCACCGTCTTGTCCGATGAACCGCTCGCCGCATACTTCCCATCCGCCGACCACGACACGCTCCAGACAGTATCCGCGTGCCCTTCCAGCGTTCTCACCGGCTTTCCGCTTTCCGCTTC
>CAZRXE010000405.1:0-1693 GCA_964603695.1 uncultured Heliomicrobium sp. | reverse complement strand
CGACCACGCGCTTGATGTAGGATTTGGATGGATCGTCCGGGAAAAGCAGCACCACGATGTCGCCGCGTTTAATAGGCTCTTTGTCGCCCATCCACTCGCGCAACGGATAAATGAATTTGTTGACGAAGATGCGGTCTTGATCGTGCAGCCTCGGCATCATGCTTTGGCCTTCGACGCGCACCGGCTGCACCACAAAAACCACAATCAGCACGGCAATCAAACCGGCAAAAATAATATCCCGCAACAGCGAGCGCATCTCGCTCCACAACCCGCCGCCTTCATCATCGCCGCCGCGCAACGTCGAAAGGTCTTCGATCACTCGAATGTCGTTGTCGTCGTCAGGCGAATAACCCACCCATTTCTCTTTCTTCATACTGCTTTGTCTCCGCTTGCTTTCGGTGAAGATTGATTCACCCTGGAAAAGGCCGCTGGCCATCAACCGGGCGAAAAGATATTACGGGGACTCGAACGTGTCAAACTTCGGCTTTGTTGCAATATCAGCAGCTTTTTCAGTGCTCAATCGTGCCTTCCAGTGAAGTGTCAATCTGCGTTTGCAAGCCTTTGCCGAACAGGAAAGACTCCATGTTCTGGATCAAAAACTGCTGATGTTCAGGGTTGATCGTGCTCAATCCGTAATGATTGATAAGCTGATTCTGGCTCGCCACCCATTGTTTCCAGCAAGCCTGACAAATTTGTTCGTGAATTTTCTTTCCCAACGCTCCGCCAAAAGGCGCTTTTTCCAGCGCGGGCAATTTCTTTTCGCAACGCGCACAGCGTATGACTTCAGCCATTTTTCCACTCCTTCTCGAATGTTCTTGGATTTTTGGAAGGCGGATTATCCGGCAGCCGACATTATGATGGCAACCGGACGATGCGCCTTCCGCTCAGCTTCGCTCGGCCACCAGTTTACTCAGTTCATCCACGTGCAACTGCTCTTCCTGAATGATGTTTTCCAGCCAGAACCGCAGCGGACGATTTCCTTCGGCGACTTCCCAGGCTTTGACATAAGCGTCCAGCGCCTCACACTCCATTTCCAAATCGTACTCCAACATCTGCCGCAACGATTGCGCTTGTTTGATCTCCGCCGGCTTTATGGTGGGAAGTCCGCCCAGCGCCACAATCTTGTTTCCCAGGTTTTGCGCATGCAGATGCGCTTCCGTGCTGGACGCGGCAAAAAACGGCGCATAATCCTGACGGTCGTGGCCGACCACCACGCATTGCTGATTCAGGTATTGAATTGTCGCCGCAAATTCCAACGACAACGCGTAATTCAACCGGTCAATCAATTCGGATTTCCCGTTGGCCTCTCCATTCGCTCGCTCCACGTGCCCGGTTTTCTTATCTTTCTTTTTGCTCTTGCTCATCGCAATGTCTCCTTGTTTGAGTTGTGTTGATTGTTTTTTTCAACAAGCGGCCAACATACGAACCCAACACCGGATCGTCAAACGGCGGTGTGACAAACCGCGCTTCAATTGCTAGCATTGCGTTTACTGACCCATCGCTCAGCGACGAAGACTTTTATGAACTCTGCAAATAATTCCATTCGCAATATCGCCATCATCGCCCACGTAGACCACGGCAAAACCACCTTGGTGGACGCCATGCTGAAGCAATCCGGCCTGTACCGCTCCAACGAACGCATTGTCGAGCGCGTTATGGATTCAATGGACCTGGAACGCGAACGCGGCATCAC